>CAYZND010000005.1:0-1828 GCA_964479495.1 uncultured Mesoterricola sp. | reverse complement strand
CTTGTAGATGGTCAGGCGCGGGCGCTCGGGAGTCCCAGCGATCCGGCCGCGGATGCGCTTCTTGGTTTTTTCTCGGCGAAGTGTGAGGTCGTTAGCCATGGTTTCCCCTTACTTCCCGGTCTTGCCGGCCTTGCGGCGGATAACTTCACCGGTGTACATGACGCCCTTGCCCTTGTAAGGCTCAGGCTTGCGGAACTTCCGGATGTCGGCGGCCACCTGGCCCACCAGCTGACGGTCGATGCCCGTCACGATGACGTGCGTGTTCTTCTCGACCGCGATGGTGATGCCAGCGGGGGCGTCATAGAAGATCGGGTGGCTGTAGCCGAGGTCGAGACGGAGCTTGGCGCCGTCCATGGCGGCCTTGTAGCCGACACCGACGATGTCGAGTTCCTTCTTCCAGCCCGTCGTCACGCCAAGAACGGCGTTGTTGATGAGGGCGCGGGTGAGGCCGTGGAACGCGCGGTTCTTGGCTTCGTCGTTGGGCCTGGCCAGGGTGATGGAATCGGCCTGGACGTCAAGGGTGATCCCCGGAAGGATCGGGCAGCTGAGCTTGCCCTTGGAGCCCTCGACCACAGCCTCGGCCCCGTGGATGGTCACTTTGACGCCTGCCGGCAGTGCCACTGGCTTTTTTCCGATGCGAGACATGGTTGAATCCTTGGAATGAGTGGAAGCGAAGTGTTTACCAGACGTGGGCCAGAATCTCGCCCCCGAGGTTCTGTTTCCGGGCTTCCTTGCCCGTCAGCAGACCCTTGGGAGTGGTGAGGATCGCAATGCCAAGTCCGCCGTTGACCTCGGGGATCTCCTTGACGCCGGCGTAGACGCGCAGGCCGGGGCTGGAGATCCGCTTGAGGCCGTGGATGACGGATTCGCCGCCCTTCACGTACTTCAGGTTCACGATGATGTAGTTCCGGCCCTCGTGCTCCACGCTCTTGTAGCCGTGAATGTAGCCTTCGCGCTTCAGGACCTCGGAGAGGCGCTCCTTCATGCGGGAGGCGGGCACCACCACGGAGTCGTGGCCGGCCATGATGCCGTTGCGAATCCGGGTCAAATAATCGGCGATGGGATCGGTGTGCATGGTTTCCTCTAATTACCAGGAGGACTTCTGAACGCCGGGAAGCTCGCCAGCGAGGGCGTGTTTCCGGAAGCAGAGGCGGCAGAGCTCGAACTTGCGCATGTAGCCGCGCGGGCGTCCGCAGACCTTGCAGCGGTTGCGGTGTTGGGTGGAGAACTTGGGCTTGGAAGCGTCTTTGTAGCGTTTTGCGGTGCGGGCCATGGGTTCTCCTGACTACTTGCGGAAGGGCATGCCCAGGTGGGCGAGCATGGCGCGAGCTTCTGCGTCGTTGGGGGCGGAGGTCACGAACGTGATGTTCATGCCCTTGACCTTCTCGACCTTGGAGTAGTCGATCTCCTGGAAGATCAGCTGGTCCTTGAGGCCAAGAGTGTAGTTGCCGCGGCCGTCAAAGGACTTGGTGGGCACACCACGGAAGTCGCGGACGCGCGGAAGGGACAAGTTCACCAGACGGTCGAAGAACTCCCACATCCGGGGACCGCGCAGGGTCACCATGCAGGCGATGGGCATGCCGGCGCGCAGCTTGAACTGGGCGACACTCTTCTTCGCCTTGCGGATGACGGCCTTCTGGCCGGCGATGGACGTCAGCTCTTCGACGGCGACGTCGAGGACCTTGATGTTCTGGATGGCATCACCAACACCCATGTTGATGACGATCTTCTGGAGCCGGGGCACCTGCATGGCAGATGTGTATCCGAACTCCTCGGTAAGCTTGGGCACCACTTCGGTGCGGTAGCGAGCCTTGATGCGGGGCTCCGC
>CAYZND010000004.1:27851-29606 GCA_964479495.1 uncultured Mesoterricola sp. | reverse complement strand
CCGTCCAGGCTCGCGAGCTCACGGGACTGGACTCTGCGGAGGCCTCGCTGCGGATGCTCGCACGCTCGGGCCACTTCACGGCGGCCCACGGCCACCCGCACCCCGACTACGAGTTCCACCCCCTCTTCCTGGCGTTCCTGCGCTGCCAGGCGGCCTCGATCCTCAAACCAGAGGTCTGGAGAGGGCTGCGGGTGCGCGCTGCGGAGCTGCTGGCGCGGGACGGGCGCATCCTGGAGGCCTACGATGGTTTCCGGGAGGCGGGAGCCCTGGAGGACCAGGCGCGGCTGGCGCGCACCCAGGCCCCTGCCCTGCTGGAGCGGGGGCAGCACCGGACCCTGCGGGCTTGGCTGGAGGCCCTGCCCGGAGCGGTCATCGGCGCGGATCCCTGGCTGTGCCTGTGGCTGGGGATGTGCCTGATGCCCCAGGATCCCCCCGCCTGCCATGGGCATCTGGAGGAGGCCTTCGCACTCTTCGAACGGCGGGGCGATGTCTCCGGGCAGATGATGGCCTGGTGTGCCGTCGTGGATTCCTGGCTCTACGCGTGGGACGACTACTCCCGGCTGGATCCATGGATCGACTGGATGGATCGGCACCTGGAGGACTTCGCCCGCCTCGAGGACCCGCGGCTGCGCGACCGGGTCGCCATCAGCATGACGTGGGCCATCGCCCACCGTCGGCCGACCCATGGCGATGCGGCCGAGTGGATCCGGCGAGCGGAGCGCGTCTTGCGGGATGGGGCGCACCCGGAGGCTCGCCTGCGGGCAGGCACGGCCGCCTTCATGTGCCGCTTCTGGGCAGGGGAGCACGCCACCTGCCAGCTCCTCGCCCGGGACATGCACCGGCTGGCCCAGACTCAGCACGAGCCCATGGCCCTCCTCACGAGCTACTGGGCCGAGATAGGCATTCTCATCTGGAACGGCACGAATCCGGAGCGATGCCGCCACCTGATCGAGGCGGGATTCGAGGCGGGGCGCAGCCACGGCATCCACCTCCTCGACTTCATGTTCCACGGCCACGCGGTCTCCGAGGCCATCCTGGAGGGGGACGCGAGCCGGGCCCGGGAATCCCTCAAGGGCATGGAGGCCGTGGTGCACGGCCAGAACAGCCGGGCCTTCCTGCACTACCTGTCGGGCTGGGAGGCGTACCTGGATGGCCGGCTGCCCGCGGCCATCGCCCACGCCCGCGCGGCCGTCGCGTGCAGCGAGTGCTCGGGGATGCCCTCCGCGGATGCGCTGAACCGCATGGCTCTGGCGGACCTGCTCCACGAGGCCGGAATGCTGGAGGAATCCCGCGAACAGGCGCAACGGGCCAGGATCCAGGTCGAGCTCACAGGTTCGCCGATCATCGAGATGATGTTCCACCAGGGGATGGCCCGCCGCAGCGCGCCGCTGGACGAGGCCGGCCGGGCACATCTGGCGAAGGCCCTCTCACTGGGGCGCACCTATGGGTTGGTGCGCAATCTCTGGCAGGTGCCCGCCTGGAACAGCCAGCTCTGCCTGCTCGCCCTGGAGCACGGTATCGAAGTGGACTTCGTCCGGCGACTCATCCAGATCCAGGGCCTCCAGCCGGCCCTGCCGGCCCTGACCTGTCCGTCCTGGCCCTGGCCGCTGCGCGTCACGACACTGGGCCGCTTCGCGATCCTGCGCGATGGTCGGGAGCTCCTCTTCCCCGCCAAGGCCCCCCGGACGGTCCTCCTGCTGTTCAAGGCGATCATCGCCGCGGACATGCCGGCCGAACCCTTCCTGGAACTGCCGC
>CAYZND010000004.1:19153-27841 GCA_964479495.1 uncultured Mesoterricola sp. | reverse complement strand
GCGATCATCGCCGCGGGTTCTTCCGGCATCTCCGAGTCCCGCCTCTGCGACGGAATCTGGCCGGAGGCCGATGGCGACGCCGCCCGGCGGTCCCTCGACACGACCCTCCACCGCCTCCGCAAGCTGCTGGACGTGGAAGGGGCGGTGATCCTGCGGGAAGGGCGCCTGGGGATCGATCCTGCCCGCTGCTGGGTCGATGCCCACGGGTTCGAGGCCCTGCTGGAGCAGCAGGACGACGGCCAGAAGGCCCTGGCCCTCTACCAGGGGCCCTTTCTCGAGGATCTTGATACGCCCTGGGCCCGCAGCTACCGCGACGCCCTCGAGGAGAAGTTCCTGAAGGGCCTTCTGGCCCAGGGACGAAGGCTCGAAGGCCGCTCCGATTTCTCCTCCGCCATCGCCTGCTACGAGCGCGGTCTGGAAGCCGTCCCCCTGTCGGAGGAACTTTATCGCCGCCTGATGGCGGCCCACGGATCCCGGGGCCATGCGGCTGAGGCCCTGCGAGTCTACGAGCGCTGCCAGGCCGCGCTGGAGCGGGGACTGCGCCTGGAGCCCTCCAGGGACACGGAAGCCCTCGCGCGGGCCCTGCGGAGCGAGACCGTCCGGAAGTGAAGCTGTCACGGAATCGCTTGCGGTGGATCGGGGGATGCGAGCATCATTCATTTCGGAGTATAGAGAAATGACGATGAATACTCTGCGCGGCTCCGTGGACGGTCTGAAGGCTCTGGCCCATCCGGCACGGCTGCGGATTCTGGCGCTGCTGCGGGGGGGCGAGTTGTGCGTATGCCAGCTCATGGAGGTCCTGGGGCTGGCCGCCAGCACGGTGTCGGAGCACCTGTCCTTGCTGCGGCGTTCCGGGTTCGTATCCGAGCGCAAGGACGGGAAGTGGGTCTTCTATCGGCTCACGGCAGATCCGACGCTCCTGTCCCTCTGCGAGGCTTTGTGGCCCTTGGTGGATGGAGATGCAGCCCTGAAGCTCGATGGCCGGAAGGGCGCGAAGGTGCGCGCGGTACCGCTGTCGGTGACCTGCTGCTCCGTGCGGAAGCAGGCGTGAGGAGGCCATGAGCAAGCTAGGCGCAACGACGACCTCAGGCTGCGGTGGCGAACACAAGGTGGAGACGCCGGGCTTCCTGCGCCGCGGCGGCTGGCTGCTGGGGTGAGCATGGGAGAACGCACGCAGAGACAGTGGTTGGAGCGGGCCCGCTTCCTGGCCTACTTTACGGTGGGCTACAACCTCGTCGAAGGTCTCGTCTCCATGAGCTTCGGCTGGGCCGACGAGTCCCTCGCTCTCTTCGGCTTCGGCGCCGACAGCTTCATCGAGGTGGGCTCGGCCCTCGTGGTGCTCTGGCGCCTGAAGGGCGAGGGCGTGGAGGGCTGCGCGACCCGGCGCCTGGCCCGGGAGCGGCGGGCGGCCCTGGCCATCGGGATCCTGTTCCTGCTGCTGGCCCTGGGGACGGCCCTCGGCGCCGCTCTCCAGCTCGCCTCCCTCAAGACGCCCCACACGACCCTGCCGGGGCTCGTGGTGAGCCTCGTGAGCCTGGGCTTCATGTTCGGGCTTTGGCGGGCCAAGCTGGGGGCTGCGAAGGCCCTCGACAGCCGGACCCTGGAGGGGGACGCCGCCTGCAGTCTGGCCTGCATCCAGCTCTCCACGGTGCTCTTCGCCGGGAGTCTGCTCTTCCTCATGGTGCCCGCCCTCTGGTGGGTGGATGGCGTGGCGGCCCTGGTGCTCGCGGGCTTCATCGGCAAGGAAGGCGTCCAGGGCATCCGCGGGGCGCTGAGGGAGGACTTCACCGGCGGATGCGGCTGCCACTGAGCAGAGTTTCGGACAGCGATGTTTGGATTCCGTTCAAGCCGGTTATTGGGTCAGGGCGGGTCAGCGCATAGAGAATCAGGCCATTTGAAACAATCACTTGGATGATCTCGAATCCGCCGCCGAACCATTCCGCAAGGGGTATGTAGACAAGATTGAGGGCAAACATGCCCAGGAAGGCGTGACGTAATCCCGCTCGATGCAGCAGCGCACCGCCAGCGATGACCGCGGGGACGATCGGGAAGAGCGTTCTCGAAAGCGGGGAATGGGGCAGAACGGCTGGCCTTCCCTGAAGGATGATCGACTGGCTGAGACAGGCGAGCATGAGCGAAAGGGCAAAGGCGATGATCTTGTGGGTGGACGCGCTTGGCTGTTTCTCTGCATCATCGGCTTGGCGCGCATATCTAGAATCTAGATACGCCCAGACGGCGAAGCTCGCCAGGACAATTAAGACGATCGGGCCAAGCGGAATCAAAAAGTCGCCGACTTGGACCCGGAAGGTCAGTGAGTGATTGAAGGGCTTCAGGTCCACAAAATCGTTGGCATACCTCGATACCGGGCCCGGGAAAGGTTCGGGCAACAGGGCGCGAAGACCCTTGGTGATCATCAGCAAGGGGAACATCGACAGGGGGATCAACAGGAAGAGTGTCATCAGCATCTCCATTCCCGGCATTCGGCTGAGCAACCAGCCGATGCCCGCACCTAGAACTCCCGCGAGGAGCAGGCCGATGACGAGCGTAATAACGCTGCCCGAAGCACCTGAAAAACCATAGGCCGAAGCGGCAAGGAAACCCGCCTGAGCCGCCCAAATTCCCAGACCTGTTGCGAAGTTGAAGCCCATCCCTGCCTGGAGTGGAGGAAGAAGAGCGAGTACCAGGGCGCCATGGAATACGATGCGCATGATGAGTTCGTTCAACAGGAACGTAGGCGCAATGCCTGTGAACATGCACATCGCGAGCCCGATGACGGCGAACAGAGTGGGAAGGGCATATTCCTGAAAAGGAACGGGGATGCGCATGGATCACCAACGTGGAGAGAGATCTCATGCTATCAAGCCCCTGTGATGGCTGACCGGGGCGCGCCGATCGGTCTCAAAGAGGCGCCGAGCCGTTTGCGTTGTGATCGCCTTTTCGGCGTAACATCCGACCATGGAATCGAGAGGCGCCGGGGAGGGATGACTCCTGGTAGATCCGGATGCCGCGGTATTCCAGGAGGTTCGGGCATGGATCCTTTCACTGCGAGACAGCAATCCCCTCAAGGACTCCGCTACCTGGCTCCTGGGAATGCGCTGGAAGCCCTTCAGGCGGGCGCCGTCCTCGTGGACCTGCGGGCCGATGACCTCGTGGAGATGAAGGCCTTCGACGTGCCCTCCGTTTACCACATCCCTCACCGCGCCCTGGCCACGTGCCTCTCCGAGCTGCCAAAGGACCGGCTGCTGGTGCTTGCGGACTCCTCCGGCGTCTACACCAAGGAGGCCGCGCGGCTGCTCTTCGAGCATGGCTACACGCAGGTAGCCTGCCTGGACGGTGGCATGCTGGCCTGGGACGAGGCCCAGCTGCCGCTGGTCTCCGACCCCGACTCCATGATGTATGGCGAGTGCTCCTGCGTGATGAAGTCGAAGAAGTCCGCGCAACCCATGGCGCAGTCGATCCTCTTCCTGTGCGTGGCGAACTCCGCGCGGAGCCAGATGGCGGAAGGCCTCGCACGGCGCCTGTTCCCGGGGCTTCGTATCCTCAGCGCGGGGAGCCGGCCCTCCAAGGTGAACCCGCTCGCCATCGAGGTGCTGGCCGAAGTGGGCATCGACATCCGCTTCCACTTCTCCAAGTCCGTCCAGGACATCGACCCCAAGGCCGTGGGCGTGGTCATCACACTCTGCGCCGAGGAGGTCTGCCCCATCTTCCCGGGGAGCGTAGACCGGCTGCACTGGCCGCTACCAGACCCCGCCAGCGACGATCCCTCCCTGGGCCGCGAAGAGCTGCTGGCGCGCTTCCGCGCCGCCCGTGACGCGATCCAGGAGCGGCTGGAAGGCTTCGGCCGCGAGCGGGGGCTGCTCGCCTGAGGAACGATCACGCAAGTCTAAATTTGAAAATGTTCGAAATAATTCCTTGCGTGCTGTTTCGAGATTTCTAGAATTAAGAGCGAGGGACGCATGACCACCTTGCTCGAACAGAATGCGGAGCGCATGAAGGCCTTGGGTCATCCCGTGCGTCTTTCGATCCTCCGCCGGATTGTCCAGGGTCCCGAAGCGGGCACGCCTGCGGGCGAGATCCAGGGGCATGTGGGCATTCCTGCATCCACCCTCAGCCATCACCTCGCCTGCCTCGCGGAAACCGGGCTGGTGCTCGTGGAGCGAGAAGGCACCACGCTGCGCTACCGCGCGCACTTCGATGTGCTGCACCGGTTGACCCGCTACCTCTGGGAGGACTGCTGCGGTGGGGGCCGATCCTGCGATCGGTCGAAGATCCCCGATTCCACGTGCTGCGTGCCCAACCTGTTGAAGACCGGCAAGTCCTGCCGCTGACCTTCCTGCCATCGCTCCACCGCCGTCGGGGAACCGTACCTCCGTGGGCGTCGTCCATCCATGCACCACCTGTCCGGGAGACGACATGAACATCCGCAAGCGCACTCCGGAGGACCGTCCCACCGTGGACCGGCTCCTCCAATCGGTGGCCCTGCCCTCGGCCGGGCTCGAACGCACCGAGGGCTGGGTCGCCGAGGAAAGGGGCGAGATCCTCGGCCACGTCGCCCTGGAGCGGACCCCGGACATCGCCGTGATCCGCTCCCTGGCGGTCGTGCCCCACGCCCAGGGGCGGGGCCTGGCCCGCATGCTCATGGACTTGGTGGAACGCGAGGGTGGGTCCCGGATCCTGGCCCTGCGCACGGAGTCCATCGGGCCCTGGGTGGAGCGGCGGGGCTACCGGCGCACCACCGCCGACCAGCTTCCTGACAGTGTGCGCACCACGACCCAGTTCGAAGGCGCTCTCTGCGCCAGCTACACCATGTACGCGAAGGCACCGGCCGATGCCTTCCTCGACGCCGAGGGCATCAAGTCCGCCGTGCGGGAGCGCTACGGGGCCATCGCTTCCAGGGGGGGCTCCTGCTGTGGGCCCGATGCTGGAAGCGGCTGCGGCTGCGGGGATGCAAGCCTCGGCATCGGGTACGACCTGAGCGACCTGGCCGCGGCGCCCGACGGCGCCAACCTGGGGTTGGGCTGCGGGAACCCGGTGGCCCTGGCCTCCCTGAAGGAAGGGGAGGTGGTGCTGGACCTGGGCTCCGGCGCGGGCTTCGATGCCTTCCTCGCGGCCAAGCGCGTGGGCTCCACGGGGCGCGTCATCGGCGTGGACATGACGCCGGAGATGCTGGCGAAGGCCCGGAGCCTTGCGACCCAGCACGGCTTCGCCAACGTCGAGTTCCGGCAGGGCGATATCGAGGAGCTGCCCGTGGAGAGCGGCACAGTGGATGCGATCATCTCCAACTGCGTGATCAACCTGGCCACGGACAAGGACCGGGTGTTCCACGAGGCCTTCCGCGTGCTGAAGCCGGGCGGCCGACTGATGGTGTCGGACCTGGTCCTGCTGAAGGTCCTGCCCGAGTCCATGAAGCACAATATGGACGCCTACGCGGCCTGCCTCTCCGGGGCGCTGCTCAAAGACGACTACCTGACCGCCATCCGTGCCGTCGGCTTCCAGGACCTGGAGGTGGTGGGTGAGTCCGGCTACGACTTTGGGGCTTCCGCACCAGCTCTCCCGGCGGCCTCGGTCTCCAGCATCAAGGTGGCGGCGGTCAAGCCGGCGCAGGCCCCGGTGCGACCGGAGCCGTCCGGCTGCGGTTGCCGGTGATTGGCCTCAACCATCCATCCCCCGGAGGAACCCATGCCTGAACAACCTGCGCTCATGACGGAAGCCATCATAGAGCTGGTGGCCATTGGCTCGGCCACGGCCCGCAACTGCGAGCCCTGCTTCAAGTTCCACTTCGACCGTGCGCGCAAGCTTGGCGTTTCCGTGGAGGACATGCGGAAGGCCGTCAACGCGGGGATCTCCGTCAAGTTCGCTCCCCACCGGAAGGCGGTTGAGACCGCGGAGCGCTACCTGAGCCGCGGCGTCATCGAAGGCGAAGCCGTGTCCTGCTGCTCCGGCGAACCCAGGGGCTGACCCTGGAAGATGGGGATCCCTTGGCCGAGGGGGTTCCGCTAGAATGGTCCTGCGGGCGGGTCCATCGGCCCCGTGTGCCCGCGCGCAGGCTCGCGAAGCCTGGACCTGTTCACCGGCAGCGCTGCCGGAACGACTCAATCCCGCCATCAAAGGAGGCCGACGGATGATCTACTCCGCGGAAGTGGAACACATGTGCTGCGTGGCGAAGGGGCCCGACCACGGTCCCGCGCCCATTCCCCAGGAGGGCCGCTGGGTCCAGGCGAAGGAGATCAAGGACATCTCCGGCCTCACGCACGGCGTGGGCTGGTGCGCGCCCCAGCAGGGCGCCTGCAAGCTGACCCTCAACGTGAAGGACGGGATCATCCAGGAGACGCTGGTGGAGACCATCGGCTGCTCGGGCATGACCCACAGCGCCGCCATGGCCGCCGAGATCCTGTCCGGCAAGACCTTGTTGGAAGCCATGAACACCGACCTGGTGTGCGACGCCATCAACGTGGCCATGCGCGAGCTGTTCCTCCAGATCGTCTACGGCCGCAGCCAGACCGCCTTCTCCGAGGACGGCCTGCCCATCGGCGCCGGCCTCGAGGACCTGGGCAAGGGCCTGCGCAGCCAGGTGGGCACCATGTATGGCACCGTGGCCAAGGGCGTGCGCTACCTGGAGATGGCCGAGGGCTACGTGACCCGCATGGCCCTCGACGAGAACGACGAGGTCATCGGCTACGAGTTTGTGCACCTTGGGAAGATGATGGAATCCGTGGAGAAGGGCATGGACGCCAACGAGGCCATGAAGAAGGCCACGTCCAAGTACGGCCGGTTCGACGAAGCCGCCAAGACCATCAACCCCCGGCACCGGTAGGCGAGTTCCTCCTGTCTTTCATCTTTTATCCCTTTCATCCCCTTCATCCCTGTTAATCCATCTTTTCATGCCTCTTCCCCTCGAATCCCTGACGAGCCAGATCCTGGAAGCCGCTTTCGACGTGTCGAACGAACTCGGTGCGGGCTTCCTGGAATCGGTCTACGAGCAGTCTCTGTTCATTGCCCTTCAGGACAAAGGAATCCAGGTAGAGCGCCAAGTCCCCATCAAGGTCTTCTTCCGTGGGCGCGTGGCAGGAGTCTTCCAGGCTGATCTGATCGTCGAGAACGATGTGATTCTTGAGCTCAAGGCCGTGAAGACACTTCTGCCTGAACATACGGCGCAGACGTTGAATTACCTCAAGGCCACGGGAAAGTCGATCGCCATGTTGCTCAACTTCGGAACGCCCAAGATTGAGTGGCGTCGGTTTGACCATAGGTTCAAAGAAGAAATGAACAGGGATAAAGGGGATGAAGGGGATAAAAGCAGGAGTGGTAATGTTTTCCGCTCGATCGAAGGGCTTGCTAATTCGAATTGTGAATCATTGGAGAAATGACTATGGCTCTGTTTGAAAGCTATGAACGCAGGATCGGTCAGATCGAGAAGGTCCTGAAGCAGTACGGCATCGCCTCCCTGGAGGAAGCCAAGGCCATGAGCGAGGCCAAGGGCGTGAACGTCTACGACCTCGTGAAGTCCATCCAGCCCATCGCCTTCGAGAACGCCTGCTGGGCGTACATCCTCGGCGCCGCGATCGCCCTGAAGAAGGGCCAGACCAAGGCCGTGGACATCGCCTGCTCCCTGGGCGAGGGCATGCAGGCCTTCTGCATCGCCGGCTCCGTCGCCGACGACCGCAAGGTGGGCATCGGCCACGGCAACCTGGCCTCCATGCTGCTCAAGGAGGAGACCACGTGCTTCGCCTTCCTGGCGGGCCACGAGTCCTTCGCCGCCGCCGAGGGCGCCATCGGCCTGGCCCGCAGCGCCAACAAGGCCCGCAAGGAGCCCCTGCGCGTGATCCTCAACGGCCTGGGCAAGGACGCCGCCCAGATCATCTCCCGCGTGAACGGCTTCACCTACGTGAAGACCCAGTTCGACTACGCCTCCGGCAAGCTGAACATCGTGAAGGAGATCGCCTACTCCAAGGGCGAAAAGGCCAAGGTCCGCTGCTACGGCGCCGACGACGTGCGCGAAGGCGTGGCCATCATGCACCACGAGGGCGTGGACGTCTCCATCACGGGCAACTCCACCAACCCCACCCGCTTCCAGCACCCCGTGGCGGGCACCTACAAGAAGGAGTGCAACGAGCAGGGCAAGCGCTACTTCTCCGTGGCCAGCGGCGGCGGCACGGGCCGCACCCTGCACCCGGACAACATGGCCGCCGGTCCCGCCTCGTACGGCATGACCGACACCATGGGCCGCATGCACTCCGATGCCCAGTTCGCCGGCTCCTCCTCCGTGCCCGCGCACGTCGAGATGATGGGCTTCCTGGGCATGGGCAACAACCCCATGGTCGGCGCCAGCGTGGCCGTGGCCGTGGCCCTGGAGCAGGCCCTGGCGAAGTAGGCGTCCCGGCGGGGCGGGAGACCAAGGGCCGGTGGATGCCGGCCCTTGGCTTTTCCCCTTTGGCGCTACAATTCCGCCCATCGAGACACCGTCTCCGCGCTCGGCCCGGTCGGCCGAAGAGGTCGTCCCATGGCTGGCTCTCCCGCTCCCCGATGGACCGAACGCTATCTTCCGCCGGATCTCCATGCATGGAGCGGCCGGATCGACAGCGCGGACAACTACGATGCCTTCCGCTGGCACCAGTGGATCCAGCCCCTGGATCTGTCCCGGGAGACGGGGATCTTCGGCGGGCGGCTCGGCATCGCGCTGCTGGGGTT
>CAYZND010000004.1:3543-19143 GCA_964479495.1 uncultured Mesoterricola sp. | reverse complement strand
GCACGGGCGCAGTGCTCGGGCCGCAATCCATCCGGAAGGAGCTCTGCAACCTGCCCTGCTGGTTCTCGCGGGAGTTGCAGCTCTTTGATGCCGGCGATGTCCGCTGCGCCGACGGCGACCTGGAGGGCGCGCAGGGAGCCCTGGCGGAGGTGGTGGAACGGCTGCTGGGGTTGGGGTACTTTCCGATCTTGCTCGGCGGAGGACACGAGGCGGCCTATGGCCACTTCAATGGCCTGAAGGCCCACCTCGGCCGGGCACCGGCCATCGTCAACTTCGACGCCCACTTCGACCTGCGTCCCTATCCCGACGGGGGCACCTCCGGCACCATGTTCCGCCAGATCGCCGACGACTGTGCGGCCGTTGGGGAGCTTTGGGCCTACCTGTGCCTGGGGGTCCAGCGCTACGGCAACACCGTCGATCTGTTCAAGACCGCGGAGCGCCTGGGTGTCCAGTACGTGCTCTCCAAGGACCTGGCGGACATGTCCGCGAGCCGCATCGCGGAGATCCTCGATGGCTTCACGGCTCCCAGGAGCGATCTCTATGTCACCGTCTGCGCCGATGTCTTCTCATCGGCCTTCGCGCCGGGCGTCAGCGCCCCCCAGCCCCTCGGCATGGATCCCGAGCAGGCCTTCCGGATGCTGGCCGGGCTGTTCCAGACCGGAAAGGTCCGGGGCTTCGATGTCTGCGAGGTGTCGCCGCGCTTCGATCAGGACAGCACCACGGCCAACCTGGCGAAGGTCCTGGTCTTCTCGGCGGTGAGAGCCCTGGCTCAGCTGCGCGGTGTCTCCATCGACTAGACATCCCCACTGAGATGCACATGTGTCATCGCGAGGCGATCGACCGGTTGATCACCTCGCGTGGGGAAGTGGGATCAGTTCCCGCTCTTCTCCACCCAGACCTGGACGGTCTGCAGGCAGCACTCCACGGAGGCCGCCATCCACTCGAGGCTCACCCACTCGTGTACGGAGTGGTAGCTCTGGGCGCCGTCGAAGAGGTTGGGGGTAAGGAGGCCCATGTAGGAGAGCCGGGAGCCGTCGGTGCCGCCGCGGATGGCCTTGCGCAGGGGCGTGATCCCCTGGCGCGTGATGGCCTCCAGGGCGTAGTCCAACACCTTGGGGTCCTCGGCGATCTTGATGCCCATGTTGCGGTACGAGGGCTTGATCTCGATGCGGACGTCGGAACCGGGAAAGCGGGACTGGACGTCCTGCGCGGCGGCGCGCAGGTCGGCCTCGCGGGCGGCCAGCTCTTCCTCCGAGAAGGCCCGCACCAGGAGCTTGAGCTCGGCCTGGGCCGTGCCGCCGCTAAGGTGGTGGGGGTGCAGGAAGGACTCGCGGCCGGCGGTGGTCTCGGGAAGGTGCGCCTGGGGTAGGCGTTCGATGAGGGCGGCGGCGACGCGCACGGCATTGATCATCGTGCCCTTGGCGTGGCCGGGGTGGGTGTCGTGGCCCGTGATGGTGACGTAGGCGGAGTCGGCGCAGAAGGACTCGTCCTCAATCTCGCCCAGCTCGGCTCCATCGACGGTATAGGCGTACTTGGCACCGAAGGCGGCCACATCGAAGTGGTCCGCGCCGTGACCCACCTCCTCATCCGGCGTGAAGCCGATGCGGAGGGTCCCATGGGGCACCTCCGGATGGGTCTTCAGCCAGTCGACGAGGGTCATGATGATGGCGATGCCGGCCTTGTCGTCTGCCCCTAGGAGGGTGGTACCGTCCGTCGTGATGATCGTGTGGCCAAGGCAGCGGGCCAGGTTGGGGTTCTTTGCCACACGGAGGGGCTGTTCGGGCGTGCCGGCCAGGGCGATGTCGCCGCCCCGGTAGTCCCGTATCACCTGGGGCTTCACGCCGCCCCCGGGGGTATCCGGGTAGGTGTCCAGATGGGCCAGGAAGCCCACCGTGGGGACCTGGGCGTGGATCGGGGGAAGGTTGCCTGGCACCGTTGCGGTTACGTAGCCCCAGGCATCCATGGCCGCATCGGTGCAGCCGAGGGCGTGCAGTTCCTGAACCAGCACGCGGCCCAGATCCTTCTGCTTCTCTGTCGAGGGGCTGGACGTGGAGGACTCGTCGCTCTGGGTGTCGATCTGGACGTAGCGAAGGAACCGCTCCAGCAGGGCTTGCTTCTCGGTGGCTTCCAGTTTGAAGGTCTTCATGTCCACTCCCGCGGGTTCCCGTCCTTTCGCGTAGGCCGGGCACTCGGCCATCTTGGATGGTCTATGGCCCCAACAGGGTCACAATGGGAGCGCGGTCCTCCGTGGAAGGCCGCGCCGGGCTTCCGGCCGCTAGTCGCCACCGGGGTCGCGGAATTCGGGGTAGTGCCGTTCCATGCATTCGGGGCAGATGCCGTGGCTGAAACGGGCCTCGGAATGACTGGCGATGTACGCCTCGACCTGTTCCCAATACCCCGTGCCGTTACGGATTTTCTTGCAGTACATGCAGATGGGCAGGATGCCCTGAAGGATCTCGATGTGCTCCAGGGCCTGGCGCAGCTTCTGGACCTGGGCGGCCAACTGGTCCTGCATCTCGATCACCCGCCGTCCGACATCGATCCTGGCCCGGAGTTCGCCCGGAAAGACCGGCTTGGGCAGGTAGTCGTCGGCGCCCGCGTCCAGCCCTCCGATGATGTCGTCCTTCTCCCCCTTGACGGTCAACATGAGGAGGTAGGGGGGATGGTCGGTCATCTCGGCGCGGATCCGGCGCACCAGCTCCAGCCCGTCCATGACCGGCATCAGCCAATCGAGGAGCACGAGACGGGGCGCGCCGGGCTTCCGCAGCGTCTCCCAGGCCTCCAGCCCGTTGGTGGTCTCCACCACCTCATGTCCGTACGCCCTGAGAACGGTGACCAGCGCCATGCGAGAAGTGACATCGTCTTCCGCGACCAGGATTTTCATGAGTCACCACCTCCGGGAAGTCCAGCGATCCGCGTCTTCAGCCCGCGTTCCTCATGGCCTCCTGCAAGCGCTCGAACTGGGTTTCGAGCTCGGCCATGTGCGCACCGGCCGCGGACAGGTCCCCCTTCCGGGCTGCCTTCTCCATCTCGAAGGCCACGGCCGCCACCCGCTCCGCACTGACCGTGGCGGAGGCTCCTTTGATGGTGTGGGCCTGGAGTTGCGCGTCCTGCGCATCGCCCGATTCCAGGGACGCCTTCAATGCCTGGATCTGGTGAGGGATGTCGGAGAGGTAGGCCTCCAGGATCTCCGCCGCCAGGTTTTCATCGTCCATCATGCGCTCCATCATCGCGGCCTTGTTCCATACGGGAAGATCCTCGAACGTCGCGATCCGGGCCTTTTCCGCCCCCCGCTCTTCCTCCGCCGGCATGCCTTCGCCCGGGCGTTTCGGCAGCCATTTCCCCAGTCGTTCCGCCAGCTTCTGCGCCGACACCGGCTTGGTCACGTAGTCGTTCATGCCCGACGCCAGGCACTTCTCCCGGTCGCCTTGCATGGCATGGGCGGTCATGGCGATGATGGGGACCGCGTGATCGTGGACCGCGGAGAGCGGACTTCGGACCCGGCGGGTGGCCTCCATCCCGTCCATCACGGGCATCTGGACGTCCATCAGGACCAGATCGTAGGGGATGGTCTCCAGCGCCTGGATCGCCTCCGCGCCGTTGGCCACGGCGTCGGCGCGCAGGCCGAGCTTCCTGAGAATGCCCAGGGCGACCTGCTGGTTGGTGGTGTTGTCGTCCGCCAGAAGGATGCGCGCATCGCTCCCGAGGAACGGGCCCGGAAGGGCCATGGCCGTATGGCGGGTCGCGATGGCCTTGGCCTGATGGGCGGGCGCGTCCCCGGCCGCCAGCACCATGGACAGCACGTTCTTGAGTTCGAGATGCCTTGCCGGCTTGGTCAGGTAACCCGCGAAGCCGATCTCCTCCAGGCGCCGCGCGTCTCCCCGGGACCCCAGGGAGGTCAGCATCACCATCCGGACCCCGGATAATCGCTCGTCCGCCTTGATGGCCGCACCGAGCATCTCGCCATCCATGCCCGGCATTTGCATATCGATCACGACGACGGGGAAGGGATCGCCCTCCTCCAGCGCCCGCCGCAGGGATTCGAGGGCCGCGGGCCCATCCGCCGTCTCGGAGGGGCGCATGCCCCAGAGGGCCATCCGCGTGGTCAGGATCTCGCGGCTGGCGGCGTTGTCGTCCACGACGAGCGCCCGCACCCCTTTCAGGTCGATGGGGTGGGGCCTCTCCGTCTTCGTGCCCTCGGGCTGTTCCTCCAGGCGAACGGTGAACCAGAACTCGGAACCGCGTCCCTCCTCGCTCTCGACGCCCACTTCGCCGCCCATCATCTCGGCCAGCCGCTTCGAGATGGCGAGGCCCAGCCCGGTCCCGCCGTATTTCCGCGTCGTGGAGGCGTCAGCCTGGGTGAACTTGTCGAAGAGCAGGCCCAGCTTGTCCCGGGGGATGCCGATGCCCGTGTCGCGCACCGCGAAGCGGAGCAGGACCGCCGGGCCGGCTTTGGATTCCAGGGAGACGCGGATCGCCACCTCCCCTTCGTGGGTGAACTTGAGGGCATTGCCCACCAGGTTGGTCAGGATCTGGCGGAGCCGGCCCGGGTCCCCCCGGAGAAGCATGGGGACGCGGGGATCGGCGGCGCAGAGCAGCTCCAGCCCTTTCTCCTGGGCGCGGAAGGCCATCGTCTCCGTGAAGTCCTCCAGGAGGCTCTGGAGATCGAAGCCGAGGCTCTCCAGGTCCAGCTTCCCCGCCTCGATCTTGGAGAAATCGAGGAGGTCGTTGATCAGGGAAAGGAGGGATTCGCCGCTCGAGCGCACGATCTCGGCGTAGCGGCGCTGTTCGTCCGTCAGGTTCGTGTCGAGGAGCAGGCCGGTCATGCCGATGACGCCGTTCATGGGCGTGCGGATCTCGTGGCTCATGTTCGCCAGGAACTCGCTCTTGGCCGCATTGGCCTTCTGAGCCTCGGCAGCCATCTCCGCGGCGACGAGACACTGACGCTCCAGCGCGGTGTTCATCTCGTGCAGCGCCTCCTCCGCCCGCTTGCGCTCGGAGATGTCGACCATCACGGAAAGGATGTACCGGTGCCCCTGGATCTGGATTCGCTCTCCCGAAAACAGGCTGTCGACGATCGCGCCAGTCTTCCCCCGGAGCTGCAGCTCCAGGTCGGCGATGCTCCCTTTCTCGTCCAGCCGTTCCTCCAGCGCCCTCTCCTGCTCCGGGTCCGGCAACAGCCCGAGTCCGGCGAACGTCGTCCCGATGACGTCGTCCCTGGAAAAGCCGAGGGTCTTCAGGAACGCCTCGTTGACGTCGATGAACGTTCGTTCCGGCAGCTTCGCCAGGGCCATCGGGGCCGGGTTGTTGCGGAAAAGCCACTCGAACCGCTGCTGCGCTTCCAGTTCTCGGCTCAGATCCTTGCCGAGGCCGAAGATGCAGTCCTCGCCGTTCCACCGGCCGAACCAGACGCGGGTCTGCGTCGGGATCAGGACGCCGTCCTTGGTCGCCACCGGCAGGGAACAAGGGTCCTGATCGCCCCGGAACATGGCGGCGAAGAGGTCGGAGACCTCATGGCGCTTGTCCGGTGGATGCAGGTCCAGCACGTGCATCCGGGAGAGTTCCTCGCCGTCGTATCCCAGCGTCCTCTCGAGGGCGCGGTTGGTGAAGAGGATCCGCCCTTCGGGGGTGGCCACGAACACCAGGTCGGCGAGGGTCTCGAAGAAGGTGCGGAAGTTGGCTTCGCTCTCTTTCAGGGCCTCCTCGGCCAGCTGGCGCTCCGTGATGTCGTGGACGATGGAGTACAGGCACTCCCGGTCTTTCCCCGGAATGGGCCCCGCATGCACTTCCACATCGCGGACCCGCCCGTCGGCGATACGGTGCTTGAAGTGGAAACCGTGAAGGTTCCCGGACCGGGCCTCCTCCATCTTCCGTAGCACCTCCGCCGGGGGGAGCGTGTTGATGTCGGTGATCCTCATGCGCCGCATCTGATCGCGCTCGTAGCCGTAGTAGGCGCAAGCCGCGGGATTGGCGTCCACGATCGTTCCGTCCTGGGGATCCAGCAGCATCTGGATGGACCGGTTCTTTTCGAACATGGCGCGATGGCGCTCTTCGCTCTCGCGGAGTTCCGAGGTCCTGGCGGAGACCAAGCGTTCCAGTTCGTCCCGCCTGCGGGTGAAGACACCGACCACGAGGGTCGCGGTGGTGGTGAGCAGCAGCCCGGCGAAAGCGGTCAGCCACCCTGCGCGGACCTGATGGATGCTTTCGAATCCCGGTCCCGCATGGGCGGTCACGGCGAAGACCTTGCCGAAGATCAAGATGGGGCGCATCGCGGAAAGGCCGGATGCCGGAGGCCGGCCGGCGTCGCCTGAGGCTGCGAGCCGCACGGGCGGGCCGTCCTTGCGCAGGAGCGAAAGCTCGAAGGAGGCCGAGGCGTCCGGATCCGCGCTCTCCAGCATGGTCCCCAGCCGCAGGGTGGCCGCCACGAAGCCGCGAAGCCGCTTGGGGTCCGAATCGCCGAAGACGGGACGGCAGATCCACATCCCCTCCGGGCGGACGGCTCCCGGTGCCAGGGAGATGGGTCCGGTGCCCGTGACCAGGCCCGTGCGCGAGGCTTCCTCCAGGGCCGCCCGGCGAAGCGGTTCCGAGCCGAAGTCATGGCCTGGGATCTCCGTGGCGGTGATCGGAGGGACCCTGAAAAGCGCTGGATAGTAGACCTCGCGCCCAGGGGCCGGCCTGGGCCTCCCTTGCATGTCCGGCTCCCAGATCCCGAAGCCTGCCAGGCCTGTCGCGCGGGCTTCCTCTTCGAAGCTAAGCCGTTCGGACGCCGGGACGGCGGGAATCCACTCCCATGCGTGGACGTCCGGGGTCTTCCGCAAGTACTCGGCGTAGCTCTGGAACCCCTCCAGGGTGATTCGCCGGCCGTCCGAGACGTAGCCGGCCAAGCCCTCCAGCTCGACGTCGCGGAGGGTGCGCATCCGCTTGGCGAACTTGGCGGACTTGCTGGCCGCGAGATCCTCGAACGAACGGGTGCGGTTGCGGGTCTCGCTTTCGTGGACCATCCAGGTCGCGAACAGGGTGATGACCAGTCCGGACGCGACAACCATGGCTGCTTCGAAGTGCTTCATCCGGCGCGGGGCCCCGCCGCAGGACCGGGATAGGGGAGAACGGAGGGTGATGCCGGCCAGCAGGATCGCCGCCAGCCCCGATGTGAAGAGGATGGACGGCAGGGCGCCCCGGGCTGCATCCCATTTCCAGGTGCGGGCCTCGATATCCATCCCCAGCACCGTGAGGATCTCTTCGTGTCCGGGAGTGGCAAGGCCGGGCGCGGTGCGATCCGGGTCCGCGATGGGAACGAGGGCCGAGACCCACGTGCCCCAGCGGTCGGAGATGGGGCCTTCGACGGCAGCGGCCCCGGCCGAAAAGCACCGCCGCAAGTCATCCGAGGCTTCCCCGTACGGCTGCCCGGGCGGGGAGCAGTCCTCGGAATCCGCAGGTTCGGAATCCACCTGGAAGTACAGGTTGCCATCGGGCCTGCGGGAGATCAGGTAGATGAACCGGCACTTGTCGTTGGCTCGCCGGAGGATGGCGAGCTGCTCCTTGAGCCGCAGGTAGACGGGTGAAGCAAGGTCGGCCTCGGTACCGCTCAGTGTCTTGACATGGCTCAGATTGATCGACTGCGCCACCAGTTGCGTCTGCCGCAGCAGATCCTCCCGCATGTCGCGATCGACCCGCTTCGAGGTCCACCAGGAACCCAGCGCCCCTGCGATCAGGAGCGCCGCCAGCACGACGAGCGTCCAGAGGGCGCGCCCGTTGTTCCGGCCCGTGGCTAGGTGGTCGCGCACGGGAACCTCATGAAGATCAGGGGGATTCCGGGGCCGACGGTCCGGTGGCCGGCTGGGCGGAAGCTGGCGGAATTCCTGGTTCCAGTCGAAGGACTGTTTCGAGGGGCCGCAGGCTTATCATTTTCAGGAATGAATGGCATATTGGGTCGGTCCATGAGAAGCCATCGCCTGGTTCGGTTCCTGGTTCTTTTCGGTCCTCCGCGCGGGAATGATGATTTCCTGTGCGCCTGAACGTCACGATAGCTTCTTTCCGTGCGGGCCGAATGCCCCGGACACTCGCCAGGAGTTCGTTCCATGCCAGACATCCACGCACTTCTCGTTCCGGCGTTCCTGGACGGCCTTCCCAACACCGCCCATGGGGCGATCTTCATGTCCATCCCCGCAACGGTGGCCCTCGCGGGCGGCATCCTCGCCATGCTCTGGCATCCCGGACGCGAAGCCCGGAGCCTCATCCAGCACTTCGCGGCCGGCGTCGTGCTGGCCGCGCTGGCGGTGGAGCTGCTGCCCGAGATCGAGCGGGAGCACGCCCCCGGACTCGTGCTGGTAGGGGCCTTCGCCGTGGGCAGCCTGTTCATGTTCGGCTTCAAGGTGTGGACGAACCGGATGGAGCGCGCGGGGAAGGAGGGAGCCATCTTGTGCGGCGTTCCCTCCGGACTTCTCCTTGCAACCTTCTTCGACGTGGCGATGGACGGCTTCATCATCGGGGCCGGATTCGCGGCCGGGGGGAGTACCGGTCCCATTCTGGCCATCGGCCTCTCGGTGGAGCTGCTCTTCCTGGGCCTGGCCCTGGTCTCGGACGCCGCGAGGGGATGGCGCATCGTGGCGCTTTCCGCGGGGCTGGGCGCCACGGTATTCCTCTTCGCCCTCCTGGGAAGCGCGATCCTGGCGGGGGTTTCCCACGCGGTGATCGGCGGGGTGCTCGCCTTCAGCGCGGCGGCCCTCCTCTACCTGGTCACCGAGGAGCTCCTGATGGAAGCCCACGAGGTGCCGGAGCGGCCCCGGTCCACCCTCGTCCTCTTCGGAGGATTCCTGGCCTTCTGGGCGATCCAGCTCGCGGGTGTCCGGTGATCGCGCTCGAGACCGAGCGTCTCCTGATCCGGGACCATGTGCCGGGGGATCTCGAGAACCTATTCGGCCTGCTCTCCGATCCCAAGGTGATGCGCTTCATTCCGGACCTGCGGGTGGCGGACCAGGAGGGCGCGCGGACGAACCTGCGTGTGGCCCTGGAGGAGGCCGCACGGCCGGACCGCGGGAAGTTCTTCTTTGCGCTCCTCGAGAAGGCCAGCGGGGCCTATGTCGGCGAGATCGGGTTCACGGTGCTGGAGGAGGCTCCGGGGGCACGTGTCGTGGAGCTGGGCTACTTCGTCCTGGAGCGGTTCTGGGGGCAGGGGCTCGTAACGGAGGCGGCGCACCGGGTCGTGCGCTTCGCCTTCGAGGCGTGCGGCGTGGAGCGGATCCTCATCGGCTGCTACCAGGCGAACGTCGGTTCCGAGCGCATCATGGTGAAGCTCGGGGCCACCAAGGTGCGGGAATACGAGGGGGATCACCACCATCCAGGCGAGTCCGCGAAGCGGGTGGAGTACCAGCTTCTTCGCTCCGTGCCGGAATAAGCCCACTCGAGGACAGCTCTGTGACAGTGGTCAAGTACGGGCTCCTCGTCGGGTGCACGCCCGCGCTGGGCTTAGACTGGCGAAGGGCCGTTTCGGTGAGCGGAAGGGCCTCGAGGGTGCCCCTTGCTCAAGCGTCTGTCCGCGATCTTCCACGCCTTTCCCCGCCAGTTCTGGCTCATCGCCCTCGGCATGCTCGTCAGCTCGGTGGGGTCGAGCCTCATCTGGCCCTTCCAGCTCATCTACGTGAGCAAGACGCTGGGCTTGAGCCTGTCCACGGTGGCAACCCTCATCACCATCAGTGCTGCCATCGGTCTGGCCGTATCGTTCGTGGGAGGCTCCATCGCGGATCGACTGGGGCGCAAGCCCGTGATGCTCTTGGCGCAGGCCTCCCATGGGCTGGCTTACATCCTCATGAGTTTTGCCTCGAGCTACATTGGGTTCCTGATCCCCATGACGATCATGTCCATCGCCATGCCCTTCTACTCCGTGGGATCGGACGCCATGATGGCGGACCTGCTGCCGCCCGAACAGCGGACGGAGGGCTACTCCATCCTTCGCATGGTCCATAACGCGGGCATCGCCATCGGCCCCGCGCTGGGCGGCTTCATCGTGTCAGGGTCCTACACCCTTGCCTTCTATCTGGCCGCGGGGTGCATGGGCATCTACGGCCTCATGCTGCTGGCCTTCGTGAAGGAGACCCTGGATCGCCGGCAGTTGCAGGTGACGCGGAAGGCCGCCTCCGATCCACTGGGAGGCTACGGACGGGTGCTCAAGGACCGCTTCTTCTCGGCCTGGGTGCTGGTCCTGGCCATCGGCATGATCGCGCCGCTCATGATGTGGACCCTGCTGGCGGTCTACACCAAACAGAACTTCGGGCTGCCCGAGTACCTCTACAGCTGGATCCCCATCACCAACGCCTTGATGTGCGTGTTCGTGCAGTATGCCGTCACCCGCGTCTCCCGGCGCTTCCGGCCCCTCCCCGTCATCGCCGTGGGGATGCTGGTCTATGCCGTAGGCGTGGGCAGTGTGGCCTGGATGACGGCCTTCCCGGGCTTCGTGGTGAGCATGATCATCATGACCTTTGGGGAGCTGATCCTCGTGCCCACGGGTACCACCTACGTGGCGAATCGCGCCCCGGCGGACCTGCGGGGCCGCTACATGAGCATGTACTGGATGACCTGGGGCCTCTCCCGCGCCGCCGCGCCCATGATCGGCGGAATGCTGAACGATCACATCTCGCCGCGTGCCGTCTGGCATGGGGGCCTCGTGATCGGGCTGGCCAGCGCATCGGTGCTGATGGTCCTGGCCCGGAGCCGGAAGGCGGGAGAAGTCTGCGTCGCCGACGAAGAGGCCTGCGGCGCTCCCGCCAATTGATCGGTCTTTTCCCTCGGGAAGGGAATGGTTCCGCGAGAATGCGCCTCGTGTGGTGCGTAACGTTCTGAATCGGCTTGACAACCACCGGGGCCGGGAGAAGACTGCCTGTGGCTTGGGGCACCCAAAACACATGCGTGTGAAGAACAAGCCACATGTGTGTGTTCGGAGGTTGATCTCGGGCAGATCTCGTTCATCGCACACATGGAGCACTCCCCCAGGGGCGCCGCCTCTGGGTGGTCGGTTCCCATTCCTCGGAGGACCCTATGAAGAAGCTCTTCGCCCTGGCGGCCGGCATGGCCGTCACCGCCACCCTGGCCTTCGGCCAGCAGTCCGTGGGCGCCTACACCACCCTCGAGGAGCCCCTCGCCAAGCAGCTCTTCGAGCTGTTCGAGAAGGAGACGGGCATCAAGGTCAACTGGCAGCGTCTGGCGGGCGGCGAGGTGGAGACCCGCCTCGAGGCCGAGAAGGCCAATCCCCAGGCCTCCATCTGGGTCGGCGGTGTGGGCCTCAACCACATGAGCGCCAAGAAGAAAGGCCTGACCACGCCCTACAAGTCCAAGCTGGCGGGCAACACGCCTGCCCAGTACCGTGACAAGGAGAACTTCTGGATCGGCCTCTACGTGGGCCCCCTCGCCTTCATGACCAACGAGAAGGTGGCCAAGGAGCAGAAGCTGACGCCGCCCAAGTCCTGGAAGGACCTGCTCAAGCCCGAGTACAAGGGCAAGATCCGCGTGGCCAATCCCACCACGTCCGGCACGGCCTACAACGTGATCACGACCGTCCGCTACGTCTTCAAGGGTGACGAGGAGAAGACCTTCGACTACCTCAAGAAGCTGGACGCCAACATCGACCAGTACACCAAGTCCGGCGCCGCCGGCGGCAAGAGCGTGGCCATCGGCGAGATCCCCATCGCCATCGGCTACGCCCACGACATGGTGAAGCTGAAGGTGGAAGGCGCGCCGGTGGTCATCACCGTCCCCTCCGAGGGCACGGGCTACGAGGTGGCCTCCATGTCCCTGGTGAAGGACGGCAAGGACGCCGTGAACGCCAAGAAGCTCTATGACTGGATCCTGATGAAGCCCGCCCAGGAGATCATCGGGCAGTGGTACGTCGTGCCCCTCTCCAAGCTGGCCACCAAGAATCCCGTGGCCTTCAGCCTGGATGATGTGAAAACCGTGAAGCAGGACCTGCAGTGGGATGCCGACAACAAGACGCGCCTGCTGGATCGCTGGACCAAGGAGATCGGATCGAAGCGATAGGAGTCACGATTCACCCGGGAACCACGG
Source organism: uncultured Mesoterricola sp. (assembly GCA_964479495.1). Taxonomy (GTDB): domain Bacteria; phylum Acidobacteriota; class Holophagae; order Holophagales; family Holophagaceae; genus UBA1801. Next base: position 7,089 of record CAYZND010000004.1, on the reverse strand, counting down.
ACGGTCCGTTCCGTCCGTGGTTCCTCTTGTAGCTGGGAGACGCTCCCGTGTTCACGAAGCAGAAGGTCCTCGCCTTCCTCGCCGCCTGCGCGGTCTTCCTCGTCGTCGATCTCTGGATGTTCTCCGTGCTGCGGGGCAGCTACGAGAAGGCGATCCTGCAGGACAAGAAGGAACTCATCGTGGCCCTGGCCCGGTCGGCGCCGGCCGATGCCGGGGCCACGGAAGCCTGGTTGGCGGAGGCGAAGAAGGCCTATCCCGGGCTCCGGCTCCTCCATGTCCGGGGCATCCCCGGCGTCGAGGACATCCAGGAGTCCTCCCTTGACGCAGAACTGAAGGGCCTCTGGACTGAGCGTCAGGGGGAGTCCTCCTTCAAGACCGGCATCGAGGCGGCTTCCTACCTGGAGACCTTCGTGGTGCCGGGAGCGGTACGCCTGGGGCAGGGCAAGTCCCTGCTCATGTTCGCACCCGTGGCGAACCCCGAGGGGGACACCGCGGTGGGGATCCTCGTGGCGGCGGTGGACGAGTCGGTGCTCTCGTCCTTCATGAACCTGACGTACGCCCTCTCCGCCATCGCCTTCCTGCTCTTTGCCCTGGGCTTCGGGATCGCCTCCTTCTCCCGGGATCCCATGACGGGCTACGCGATCCTGGTGCTCTTCGCCATCGTGCTCACCTTCGTGGCCTACCCGCTGTTCGAGGCGCTGCGCCTGACCTTCATCCACGAGGGACGGTTCTCGCTCTCCGTCTGGAAGGACATCCTCACCAACAAGCAGTATCTGGGCGCCCTGGCCGGCTCCGTGAAGCTGGGCACGTTGACGGCGACCCTGTCCACGCTCGTGGGCTTCCTCTTCGCCTTCTTTGTGGCCCGCACGAGCATGCGGGGCAAGAAGCTGGTGACGGCCCTGGCGACGTTGCCGGTCATCTCGCCGCCCTTCTCGCTGACCCTCTCCATCATCCTGCTCTTCGGGAACAACGGGCTCATCACCAAGCGTCTGCTGGGGCTGGAGCATTTCTCCATCTACGGTCTCGGCGGCCTGGGCCTGGTGCAGACCATCAGCATGTTCCCCATCGCCTTCCTCACCATGGCGGGGGTGCTGGAGGCCATCGACTCCACGCTGGAGGACGCCAGCCTGGACCTGAACGCCTCCCGCTGGCACACCTTCACGCGGGTCACGCTGCCCCTGGCCGCACCGGGGCTGCTCTCCAGCTGGCTGCTCGTGTTCACGAACTCCCTGGCGGACTTCGCCAACCCGCTGCTGCTCTCCGGCAGCTTCCGGGTGCTCTCGGTGGAGTCCTACATCGAGGTGACGGGCATGAACCGCCTGGGCAACGGCGCGGCCCTCTCCATCCTCCTGCTCCTGCCCACCCTCACGGCCTTCTTCGTGCAGCGGGCCTGGGTGGCGAAGAAGTCCTTCGTGGTGGTGACGGGCAAGCCCTCCATGCGCCTGTCCGACCTGGCGTCGAAGCCCATGCGCCTCTTCCTGCTGGCCTTCGTGGTGCTCGCGAGCGCCTTCATCGTCTCCCTCTACGGCACCATCGTGGCGGGCTGCTTCGTGAAGAACTGGGGCATCGACTACACCTTCACCACGGCCAACATCGTGGAGGCCCTGCAGCGCGGCCGGGCAGCCATGGTCTCCACCATGACCCTGGCGGGCATCGCCACCCCCATCGCGGGGTTCATTGCCATGATCGGCGCCGTGCTGGTGGTTCGGAAGCGCTTCCCCGGCAAGCGGTTCCTGGAAGCCCTCATGATGACTCCCTTCGCGGTACCGGGGACCCTCATCGGCATCAGCTACATCCTGGCCTTCAACAAGCCACCCCTGCTGCTGGTGGGGACGGGCGCCATCCTGGTCATCTGCTACGTCATCCGCGAGCTGCCCGTTGGGCTGGAAGGCGGGGTCGCCACGCTCCGGCAGATCGATCCCTCCATCGAGGAGGCAGCCTCCGACCTTGGCGCCGACCAGGCCACGGTCTTCCGCACCGTGATCCTGCCGCTGATCCGGCCGGCCTTCATCTCCAGCATGTCCTACACCTTCGTGCGTTCGATGACCGCGGTGAGCGCCATCATCTTCCTCATCAGCGCCCGCTGGTACCACATCACCATCCAGATCTACAACTTCTCGGAGAACATCCGCTTCGGCCTGGCCAGCGTCCTGGCCACCGCCCTCATCCTCATCGTGCTGGTCGTGTTCGGCCTCATGCGCGTGCTGGTGCGGAAGAGCGAACACCTCGAGAAGACCGTCACCGTCCAGTGAGAGCGACCATGGAAAAGCGATCCGTCCCCGTCCACCTCGATCAGGTGACCAAGGTCTTCCGGGACCCGAAGACCAAGTCCGATGTCCATGCCGTGCGCGACGCCCATCTCGAGATCGAGAGCGGCGAGCTCATCACGCTGCTGGGGCCCTCCGGCTGCGGCAAGACCACCATGCTGCGCATGATCGGCGGCTTCGAGCTGCCCACCCGCGGTACCATCCGCATCGGGGGCGAGGACGTCACCTTCCTGCCTCCCAATGCCCGGGCCACGGCGACGGTGTTCCAGTCCTACGGCCTATTCCCGCACCTGGACGTCTTCGAGAACGTGGCCTACGGTCTGCATGTGCGCAAGGTGCCCAAGGGCGAGGTCGAGTCCCGCGTGATGGAAGCCCTCGGCTTGGTGGGGCTCACGGAACTGGCCCAGCGCGCACCGGGGCGGCTTTCGGGTGGTCAGCAGCAGCGCGTGGCCCTGGCCCGGAGCCTGGTGGTGCGGCCCGAGGTCCTGCTGCTGGACGAACCCCTCTCAAACCTCGATGCGCTCCTGCGCGAGCAGATGCGCATCGAGATCCGGCGCATCCAGAAGTCCCTTGGCATCACGGCCATCTACGTCACCCACGATCGTGTGGAGGCCATGAGCCTCTCGGACCGCGTGGTGGTCATGAAGGCGGGCGTCATCCGCCAGGTGGGCTCGCCGTCCACCATCTACGAGCGGCCCGACTCCAAGTTCGTGGCGGGCTTCGTGGGCAAGGTGGCCTTCTTCCCGGTGGAGGTGCTCGAGGCCCCGGCCTCGGGTGCCGTGACCTGTTCGCTCGCGGGACGGACCGTGAAGGCAGGCTCCATGGCGCCCGGCGTCACCGTGGGTTCCCGGGCCCTGCTCATGGCGCGGCCCGAGTCCTTGAGGCTGGGAAACCCTGGCGAAGGGGCCTGCGACGGTACCGTCGCCACCAATGTCTACCTGGGCTCCAGCGTGGAGTGTTTCGTGACGACGGAGTACGGCGAGATCCTCGTGCAGATCGACGATCCCTCCGAGAGCCGCATGCGGCCCGAGGGGGCCAAGGTCTCCATCGCCTTTGACGAGGCTCGCGTGCGGCTCCTGCCCGAGGCGGAGGAGTAGCCCTTACACCCCTTCGAAGGTCAATTCCAGGAGAGCGCTCCTCAGGCGGGTCTTCACCGCTTCCATGGCGGGGATGCGCGCCTCGGTGGGCAGGTGCTCGAGCTCCGATTGGAAAGCTTCGAGACTCCGGTCGCTGGCTTCCTGGAGGGAGCGGTGCAGGCGGGGCTGAACATCCTCATCTC
>CAYZND010000004.1:2651-3533 GCA_964479495.1 uncultured Mesoterricola sp. | reverse complement strand
GGCCTTGCGCGTGGCCGTGCGCTGCCCCTGGAGCCCGGTGGCCGGTTGCCCTGCCCACTCGAGGAGGACCAGGAACGCCCAGAGCCCTGCGAGGGCCAAGATCAGTTGCTGCCAGGCGGAGGCCTCTTCCTCAGTCTCATCGCGATGGAGGGAATCGGAGCCTCCCCTCATGGACATCAGCTTGGACTGGAGCCCCATCCGCTCCATCCGCTCCGTGGCCGACCGGCCGGCGGCGAGGGCCGTGGAGGCCTGCCGTCCATCGCCAAGCCTCCTATAGAGGCCCGCCAGCATCCGCGAGGATGCCGTCGCCTGGAGCACCCAGGCTTCCACGGCCACGGCCATGGGATCACTTACCGTTGAAGAGCTCGTCATTCGGTCGAAGTCGAGAACTCGCTCTGGGGCGCCCCCCATTTGTGCAGGAGGCTGCTCTCGAAGGTGAGCGCCTCCTGCGGGAGAAGAGCCCCATTGGCCACCAGCTCCTCCACCGCTCGATGCAGACTGGACCTGGCTTCCGGGTTGCAGGGGATCTCCCCCGCAGATTCAAAGGCCCGGCGGAAGGCTTCTCCATCCCGGTCAATGGCATTCAAGAACGCATGCATCTTTTCCTCGCGGGTTGTACGACTCCATGAGGCTGGCGACAGTCTCACTTCGTGCCGGTCGGTACGATGGGAATCTTTCATCGATTCTTGCCTGGATCAGGAAAAAGGAAAGATGAAAATTATCTGATATCTAAGAATGACTGCTCTCGAATCTGGGGGCACACGACGGCTCGTTTCCTGCAGGTTACCCACGGCCGCCGCCTGCATACCGCGTGGCTGTGCCATCTGGGGCGGCTGATGGGACTCCCCTGCGGGCCGCTCGGCTGGCAGCGCACGAGCCTCC
>CAYZND010000004.1:0-2551 GCA_964479495.1 uncultured Mesoterricola sp. | reverse complement strand
CGCTTCGCGGGACCGCTCAGGACGCGGTGCGTCCATCGCTGGCTCTACCTGCGCGTCCTCCGAGATTCGAGTCCCCTCCTGCATCCATGACAAAGGCCCCTTCCGGGGCCTTCGATCTGGGGCGGCTGATAGGACTCCCCTGCGGGCCGCTCGGCTGGCAGCGCACGAGCCTCCCGCTTCGCGGGACCGCTCAGGACGCGGTGCGTCCATCGCTGGCTCTACCTGCGCGCCATCCGAGATTCGAGTCCCCTCTTGCATCCATGACAAAGGCCCCTTCCGGGGCCTTCAATCTGGGGCGGCTGATGGGACTCGAACCCACGACACCTGGAATCACAATCCAGTACTCTAACCAACTGAGCTACAGCCGCCGTTGGGGCCTATCAGGTTACCTCGAAAGCGGGGACTTGAACAGGGTGGAACCTTTGGACGTATGGCACCATCCTAACCATGCAGCCCCGGTAAGGGGCTAAGGAATCAGGAGTAGCGTATGAAGCGCCAGGTGAAACAAGTCTTGGGGTTGTCTGCCTTCGCGGCAGTGTGCTTGGCCCTGGGCATGGGGTTGAGCTACCGGTGGGTGGCCCGGGCCCAGGAAGACCGGCCGGTGGTCGTGGATGCCAAGGGGCTGGACCGGATGCCGCCCATCGCCGAGGTTGCAGAGAAGCTGAACCCCACGGTCGTGGCCATCACCAACACCAGCTTTGTGAAGAATCAGCGTCGGAACGCACCCCCGAACCCCTTCGGCGAGGATGAGTTCTTCGACTGGTTCTTCGGTCCCCGTCGTCCTCAGCAGCCTCAGCCCAAACAGCCGCGCGGGGGCGACGAGGACGTGCAGCGGATCCAGGCGGGGGGGTCGGGCGTGATCATCTCCCCCAACGGCGAGATCCTCACCAACCATCATGTGATCGAGGGGATGCGCGGCGGCGAGGCCACCTTGGAGGTGAAGACCGCCAACGGGAAGACCTACAAGGCGACCGTCCTGGGTCAGGACAAGGAATTGGACATCGCGCTGATCAAGATCGACGCGACCCATGTGCCCTTTGCGTCCTTGGGTGATTCGGACACGGCCAAGGTGGGTGAGTGGGTGGTGGCCATCGGCAACCCGTTGGGGCTCGAGCACACCGTCACCCAGGGCATCATCTCCGCGCGCGGGCGCAAGCTGACGGGTGGCCTGGAGTCCTTCCTGCAGACGGACGCAGCCATCAACCGCGGCAACTCCGGCGGCCCACTGCTGAACCTGAGGGGCGAGGTCATCGGCATCAACACGGCCATCAATCCCCAGGGGCAGAACCTCGGTTTCTCCGTACCCATCAACATGGTGAAGCGGATCCTCCCTGACCTCCGTTCCGGGAAGCCCGTGAGCCGTGGTTTCCTGGGCGTCCAGCCCCAGGAGCTCGATCCTGACTTCCAGACCTCCCTGGGCGTGAAGGAAGGCGTGGTCGTGGGTGCCGTGGAGCGCGGCAAGCCCGCCGACAAGGCCGGTCTGCAGCGCCTGGACGTCATCACCAAGGTCGATGGCGACAAGGTGACCTCTCCCGACGAGCTGGTCTCGGCCATCTCCGGCCGCCGGGCGGGTGACACCGTGAAGCTCTCCATCGTGCGGGATGGCAGGGCCATGGACCTGACGGCGGTGCTGGGCAGCCGCAGCGAGATCAAGAATGCGGATGGTCAGCAGGAGGAGGAATCCGCTCCAGCGCCGCAGGAAGGGACGCCCGAAGGCAGGATCGTGAACCTGGAAAAGACGTACGGCTTCACGGTGGAGGCCCTCACGCCCGCCAACCGTCACCAGTTCAGCGTGGCCGAGGATCGCAAGGGTGTGGTGGTGACCTATGTCTCGCCTCGTTCCGTGGCCGCAGACAAGGGCATGACGGCGGGCCTCGTGGTCACTGCCGTGGGCACCAAGGAGATCCAGAATCCTGCGGAGTTCAGCGCCCAGGTGAAGAAGTATTCCGGCAAGCCCCTGCTGCTCGTGCTCCTCAGTCCGCGCGGGAATGGGCAGATCACCATGGCCATTCCGCCCAGATAAAGCGATCATTCGCATTAAAGAGCCGCCGGGTGCAGCCCGGCGGCTCTTTTTCTGGGAATGGGTTAGACTAACCGTTCACAGTCAAGGATATGCCCATGGGTCAGCGTCTTCTCATCGTGGATGGCGACAGGCGATTCATCAAGGACCATCAGGCTGCGCTCGAAGCGGCCTTCGATGTGGATTACCTCCACTCCACCGACGGTGTCATTCCGCTGCTGGAGACCGGCGATTTCGCCGCGGCGCTCATCTGCGTGGAGGTGTCCGAAAACAAGGGGTATGCCCTCTGCTCGGCCATCCGCAAGCACGCCAAGATGACGGATCTGAAGGTCGCCCTGATCTCCGCCAAGGCCACCGAAGAGGAATACGCGCGGCATCGCAGCCTCAAGGGCAAGGCCGACCTCTACCTCCACAAGCCCCTGGTCTCCAGTGCCCTCGTCGCTTCCCTGGCACCGCTGGTGCCGCCCCGCTCCGTGGATCCCGACAATCCGCTCGGCGACCTGTCCGGCGCCGATCTTGGGGATGAATGGC
>CAYZND010000003.1:0-30106 GCA_964479495.1 uncultured Mesoterricola sp. | reverse complement strand
CACCTCTCCTCATCGCCCTGGCCACGTTGGCGGGGCGGCGCTGGGGACCTGCGGTGAGCGGCTGGTTCACCGGCTTCCCGCTCACCTCGGGACCAGTCTCCATCATCCTGGCGCTTCAACACGGCCCGGGCTTCGCCGCTCAGGCCGCCGTAGGAAACCTGGGCGGTCTGGCGAGCATTAGCACGTTCTGTCTCGTCTACACGTTTGTCTCTCGGTCGGCGGGAGCCGGGCTCAGCTTGGCTTCAGCCATCGGTGCCTATCTCATTGCAACCAGCCTCTGGGGCCACTTCACCCTGAGGCTCTGGCCGACCGTACTCATCGCCTTGGCGATCAATGGTCTGGTGATCCGCTTGATCCCGAATGAAACCTCCGCCCCGCCAGTCGCAACGGTTCCCCGCTGGGATATCCCCGCCCGCATGCTGGTGGCCACCATCTTCGTCTTCACCCTGACCACCTCGGCCTCGGCCCTGGGCCCGCAGCTCAGCGGCCTCCTTACGCCCTTCCCGATCTTCGGTTCCGTGCTCGCCGTCTTCGCCCACCGCCAGCAGGGGGCCCACACCACACGTCACTTCCTGCGCGGGCATGCCATCAGCCTCTTCGGCTTCGCGGCTTTCTTCATCGTGGTGGGTGCAGCGCTACCGAAGCTCGGCGCTCCATGGACCTATGGGCTCTCCGCCCTCGCGGCGCTGGCGGTGAATGGCGCCACCCTGAACCTCACGAAGTGAAGGAGGCGATTACCGCATCCGGCGCCTGCAGCTTCTGGAGGCTGCGCAGCAGCCGCCGCCGGTACCGTTCCTTCAAGTCCGATCCGGAGATCCATCGCGCCCGGTCCCAATCCAGGGCGAGGACGCGACCGTCCGAGCCCATCAGCACGTTGGTCGCATTGAGGTCGGGCGCATGAAGCCCCCACGCGGCCAGGGCGTCCAGCAGCTGGTGGAGCTGGGGCAGCACGCGAGCACTCTCGTGCCAGCAGGATGGCCAGGGCCGGGCTTCCGCAAGCCGGGTCAGGAAGACCCCCTCCACCCCCCAGAGCCGCCTGCGGTAGCCATAACCCAGCGGCTCGACGGTGGGGAAGCCCGCAGTCCAAAGGGCCTGGTGAACCACGTACTCATCGCGGAACCGGCGCGGGGAGGCATAGATGCGCGCATTGACGTGCCGGAGCATGCCTCCGCGTCGATAGGGGCGGACGACGATGGTCCCCAGCTGCAGGATGCCTCCCCGCCCGAACGCTTCTGGAAGGGGCCTCGCCTCTCCTTCCAGGAGCAGGCCCCCCTTGGCGCAGATTACCCATCCGGAACCCAGGAGGCTGGAGGTAACTTCCTGCAACTCACCGGATTCCCCCCTGGGCGCATAGGGCCAGACAGGGGGAAGGGGCGGGACGGTCATCCGTTCAGACATGTCCTCCAGCTTCGCCTGCCTCCGGGGTCATGGGAAGCGGTCGGCTTGCGCGCCGGCTCCCCGGGCGGATACTCAGGGGGAGTCCACTTCGGGAGGAACCATGGCCCCCCGCGTTGCGGTCCTGATGTGTCACGCGCCCATCGTGATCCCGCCCATCGGGGGCAGCCGGGCGCCCGACTGCGCGGAGACGACCACGGCCATGGAGACGGCCGCCCAGGCCATCCTGGATTCGGAGGTGGAGACGGTCGTGGTGGTTTCGCCCCACACGCCCCGCCATCGGCAGGCCTACGGCTTCGTGACCGGGGAGACGCTGAGGGGCGACTTCCACACCTTCGGCATCCATGGCTTCGAGGCCACCTTCAAGGCGGATGCGGCGGCGGCCGCCACCATCGCCCGGCACGTCGAGCGTGCGGGGCTGTCGGCGGCCCCGGCGAACGTCCAGAACCTGGACCATGGCGCCCTGGTGCCCCTGTGGTTCCTCCGACAGGCAGGCTTCCAGGGTCGCGTGGCCGTCTTCGGCTTCCCCTGGGACAGCGAGCCCGGGGACAGTCGGCGCTTCGGCGAGGCCATCACTTCGGCCATGGACTCCCTGGATCGCACCTGGGCGCTGTTGGCCTCCGGGGACATGAGCCATGCCTTGAAGCAGGGCGCTCCGGCGGGCTTCCACCCGAGGGCGCACCTGTTCGATGAGCAGGTGGTCTCCTGCGTCCAGGACGGCCGCCTGGGCGACCTCTCAGGCATCGAGGCGGAGCTCCGGAACCTCGCGGCCGAGGACGTGGTGGAATCCCTGGAGACCGCGGATGGCGCCCTCGGACCGGACCGGCCAGGGCAGCGGTTCCTCTCGTACGAGGCCCCCTTCGGGGTCGGCTATCTGGTGGCCGTGCTGAAGGAGGCTCGCCCATGACCTTCCACGAGGCCCGCTGGTGGCACCGGGAGGAGAGCGGGCGGGTCGTCTGCGACCTTTGCCCCAGGACCTGCGCCCTGGCGGAGGGGCAGGAAGGCTACTGCGGGGTCCGCATCAATGATGGCGAGGTTCTCCGCTCCGCCGTCACCGGCGCCACCAGCGGCCTGTGCTTGGACCCGGTCGAGAAGAAGCCCCTCTACCACTTCCTGCCCGGAACCGCGGTGCTGTCCTTCGGCACCGTGGGCTGCAACCTGGGCTGCCTCTTCTGCCAGAACTGGAACCTCTCCCAGGCCGAGGAATACGGTCGATTGCAGCCCTCCAGCCCCGAGGACATCGTCAAGATGGCCCTGGTTCACCGCTGCTCCGGGGTGGCCTTCACCTACAACGAGCCCATCATCTCGGCCGAATACTGCCTCGAGGTCGCGCAGGCCTGCCGAGAAGCTGGCCTCAAAACCATCGCGGTCACGGCCGGTTACATTTCCGACAGGGCTCGGCGGGACTTCTTCCAGGGCATGGACGCCGCCAATGTGGACCTGAAGGGATTCACGGACGCCTTCTATCGCCACTACTGCGGAGCCCGCCTGGCGCCCGTCCTGGAGACCCTGGAATACCTGGCGGGGGAGACCCAGGTCTGGCTCGAGATCACGAACCTCCTGATCCCCGGAGCCAACGACACCACCGACGAACTGAGCGCCCTCACGGCGTGGGTCGCCGAACACCTGGGGCCCGATGTCCCCCTGCACTTCTCTGCTTTCCATCCCGATCACCGGCTCCTGGACCGTGGACCGACGCCCCTGCCCACCTTGCTGGAGGCCCGGCGTCTGGCGCGGGACGCCGGCCTTCGTTTCGTTTATCTAGGGAATGTCCGCAGCGAGGAGGGCGGGACGACCTTCTGTCCCGGCTGCGGCGAAGCCGTGATCATCCGGGAAGGCTACCGCATTTCGCGCCTCCGCCTCAGAGAGGCCGCCTGCGAGACCTGTGGGAGGTCCATCCCGGGGCGATTTGTGAAGTGATACCTGGCATGAAGCTCGCTTAAATAGCGATGAGATCCCCCAGAGGCCCCGGAGACCCCATGTCCATTGCCGACACCCCGTCCGTTGGAGAAGCCGAATATGCACTGGAAATGGCGCTGAAGTGCCACCACTGCCAGGAGGAGATCCGGTCCGTCGCCGTGGTGCGGCTGCTGCGGACGAGGGTCGATTTCGTCTCCACCCTGCCGCGCCGCGGCCATGTCATCATCTGCCCCTGGTGCAAGGGGATCCTGTCCGCCGAGCTGAACTAGGGTCTGAAAGGCGTCCCGATGCCCAGGAGATCGGCCAGGTTCGCCTTCGGGTCGATTACGGGCTCGATGAGGGGCGTCTTGCACGTCATGAGCGTGGTAACTCCGGGGCCGTGACCCGCCTTGAGGCAGTCGCTGTGCACCACGATGCCGATGGACACGGCACCCTGACGGTAGGCGCGCCCATAGCGGTTGTCGTGGTCCAGGAGGGCCACGAAGTCGCCGAATCGGAGCTTGTCCAGGCCGTACTTGTCCACCGAGGCCGGATCGCTGGTGACGATGTCGTAGTCCCCGGAGCCCACATGGCTCGATCCGATGCCCGAGCCCAGGCACGCAGCCGGGACGAGGGTGGTCACCGGCACCTGCAGCCTGGTCCTGCCGGCCTTGCGGATCGCCATCCGCTCCAGGAGCGAGGGATCCAGGTTGAACAGCTTGATCTCGGGGTAGTCCAGGAGCGCCAGCCCCTGCCCCTTCGAATGGATGATGATCTTGTCGTCGTAGGTGAGCTTCTCCTTCACCGCCCTGGGGAAGTCGACGATCACATGCTCCGAGCCGCCGTGGTGGCCGAGTACGACACCGCTCTCGCCCTTGGCTTCGCCGGAGACGATCCGTGCCGTGTTCCCGACGCAGGCAAAGAGCTGCAGCGACGTGTTCGGGTGCTCGAAGGGCTTCTGGGTGTCCGCCGTGCAGCTGACGCCGGGCTCGATATGGTCCCCCGCCCAGCCGAACGCGGAGTCCCCCACCTGGATGTTCAGTGTGATGCCCCCGATGGAAGGCAGGAGGAACGGCCTGCCTTCATGATCCACACCCCACTGCCCCCGCGTCACAGGCGGTCCGGGCTGGCACTGGAGGAGGAACTCCACGATGGAGGCACGATTGGTCTTGAGCATGGAAGGCTCCTTGGCGTCTCTAGAGGTTCGCGCAATCGGCAGGATCAATGGATCACAAGCCACGGCCAAGGCCAGCGATGATGCGATGCTTCACAGATGCCTGACCATCCACACCACGTCGAAGTCCACGCCGTGTTTGTGGCCCACCTGGGGGAAGCGGCCGCACTCCACGAAGTCGTGCTTGCGGTGGAAGGCGATGCTCTCGGGATTCCGTGACGAGATGCTGGCAAGGATGCGATCGACCTTCAGGACCGCAGCCTCCTCCAGCAGCCGTGCCAGCAGGCGCGAGCCCGAGCCCTGGCGGGTGGCGCCAGGGTGGAAGAAATAGGTGATCTCGGCGGTGCGCTGGAAGCACTCGGATGGATGCCAGGCATGGAGGAATCCGAAGCCGTCCACTTCGCCGTCGGACCGCACATTCACGTAGGCCGGATACCCCTTGGCGATGGCCAGGAACCGATCGAAGGCTTCGTAGGGCAACCGGACTTCACGGTAGCTGGCGAAGCCGTGATCAACATGATGGTTGTAGATGTCGATGACTGCCTGCCGATGCGCCTCGGTGAGGGGCTGAAGGGTGGAATCCATGGAGCACCTGGGCGGGAAACGTCAAGGTTACCATTCCCCGCCCAGGTTCAAAGCCATGCACCGCTTCAGGGAGCCTTTGGGGCTGGCGCTTCGGGGGTGGGCTTGAGCTCCATCCCCGGCGCGGGTGCCACCGGCGTGTCGTCCTGCATCTCCATCTGCTCCGCAGCGGCTTCCTCCGGTGGAGGAGGCGTGAACTTGGTCACCCAGTGCTCCCGCGGCGCCTTCTCGAGAATCGCCGGGATGGAGACCACCGCCATGTCCATGAAGGTCGGAACGGTGAACTTCGCTTCCACCTTGCGGCCATCCCCGTCGATCACCTCGATCTGGATGGTGTGGCTGGGTCCGCCCACGGAGACCATGGTGCGCTCGGCGCGCCCCATGGACTTGGGCTCCTGCCCGTCGACGCTCACCTCGACGTTATCGGCGGAGGAGATCTCCTGGCCGTTGATGGTGATGGCGTTGGTGTCCAGCAGGAGGGTATGCCCCTTGCCGATGTAGAACAGGAAGACCGCCAGGCCCATCAGGCCGAGCAACACCGCGCTGCGCTGGATGAGGCTGCGCCGGGTCATGCGGCACCTCCCGCCTTCTTGGCCGGTTCGGTTTCGCCACGCAGGTCCGCGCGGGACTCATGCTCCTGGGTCTGCCGCTTCCACTCGTAGAGCACCAGGGCCACGGCGATGACGCCGTAGCTCACGGACTGGCGGAAGAACTCGCCCAGCTGGGCGGACCCCACCAGGTTCTTGCCGGCCATGGGCGAGACCAGGAACAGCAGGTGGAACAGGATGACGCCGATGAGCACATTGGGGATGGAGGCGCGCGTCACGGAGGCGCCGCCGATCAGCAGCGCGGCGATGGAGAACATGCCGATCTGCTCGTGGGAGGCGGTCGTATTGATGGTTCCCATGGTCTGCAGGAAGATCACCTGCCCGATGCCAGCGAGGGCGGTGGAGATGATGATCGCCAGGATGCGCGTGCGTTCGACGGGAATGCCGGCGGCGTCCGCCACGGCCCGATCCTGTCCCACGGCCCGCATGTCCTGGCCCAGCTTGGTCTTGCGGAACCAGACGATGAACAGGCAGACCAGGGCCACGATGACGAAGCAGAAGATGGGCACCTTGACGAACGGAGGCGTGAGGAAGGACAGGTTGAACTTCAGGGGGATGAGGTTGTCCAGGGACTGCCGCACGCCATCCAGGCCCACCACGTTGCGGATGCCGTAGCCGCGGGACAGCAGCAATTCCGGGTTCAGGATGGGGATGATGCTGCCCATGGCGTAGAGGACGACGATCATGTAGATGCCGTTCATGAAGAAGGCCAGGATGAAGCCCGTCACCATCTCGCGACCCTTGGCTAGGTTCATGATCGAACCGCAGACCCAGCCCAGGAAGACCGAGATGGGCAGCGAGATGATCATGGCGAGCAGCACACCGGGGATGCCCACGATGCCCCAGTCCGTGATGAAGATGAGTCCGATCTGGCCTGCCATGGCCCCAAGCACCATGCCGAAGTTCAGGCCCATGCCCGCCATGATCGGGAGCAGGAGTGCGATCACCAGGAAGGCATTGGGACCGATCCGCATCAGGATCTCCTGCAGCAGGAAGCCTGCCGGGAGCTCGGAAACGGGGATGGCGAAGGCGATGAGGATGATGAAGAGAATGACGACCGCGTTCTCGATGAGGAAGAGCCGGAGCTTGGAATTCATTTCGCCACCTTCGTCTTGCGGGTCAGCGCGTAGAGGATCATGCCGTTGGAGACGATGATCCGGATGACGTCCGACATGTCCACCTTCATGACGGCGTTGAAGATGGACGGGGTCATGGTGAGGATGCCCTGGTAGAGCAGCGTGCCGAGGAAGACGTGCGTCAGCGTCGCCTTGTTCACCGAGGCGCCGCCGATGAGGATCGCCGCAACTGCCGGGAAGGCCATGTAGAGGGGACCGTCGTAGAGCTGGATGAAGCCGAAGCTCTGCTGGAAGACGACGATCCCGAGGGCGCCGAGCATGGTGGACATCATGACGCTGACGATGCGCATCTTGTTGACGCTGATGCCCGAGGCCTTGGCGTAGATCGGGTTGGAGCCCACCGCCGTGACCGCGGTGCCCAGCTTCAGATGGAAGAAGGCCCAGACGGCCAGCGCCACCAGCAGGAACACCAGGATCGCGCCCGTGGGGAACTTGAAGTCCGCGATCTGGATGGCCAGGAAGTCATCCAGGATGTGCCGCCAGAAGCCCTCCACGGAGATGGTGGTCCGCAGCCCCGTGCCCGCGAACCCCCAGATCATGGTGGGGCTCTTGTAGGGCAGCACCAGCCAGGCGATGGACATGATCATCACGGAGGAGAAGCCCACGTAGGTGGCGATCATCATCTCGCCGCCCTTGACGCGGTTGAGCAGCTTGCCATAGCCGAAACCGAAGGCCGCCCCAAACCCCTGCGAGAGCAGCACGGCCATCAGGAATCCCAGGAGGCCCACCAGTCCCATCTCGATGCTGATGGTGGAACCCAGGAGGCCTGCGATGACTCCCAGGGAGAGACCGAAGTTCAGGCCGCAGCCCGACTGGATCATGGGGATCATGGCCAGGACCATGATGCCGTTCATGCCGACGCGGATCAGCGTGTCGGAGATGGCGGCCGGAAGGCTCACTCCCACGAAGGGGGCGACGGCGAACAGCAGGAAGAGGAATACGGCGATGATGAGCCGCGGCAGACCGAAGTCGGCGATGAAACGCTTGAGGCCTTCCATGTTCAGTTCCCTCCGCCGGCCACAGCCGGTGCTACATCCTTGTCCGCGCCAGCCATCAGGATGCCGAATTCCTCGATGGGAGCCGTGCTCGGGAGGATCCCTTCGATGCGGCCTTCGTAGACGATGCCGATCCGGTCGCAGATGGAGCGCAGCTCCTCCAGCTCACTGGAGATCATCACGATGGTCGTTCCATACTCGCGGTTGTACTTCCGGAGGGTGTCGAGCACCAGGTGCTTGGCGCCGATGTCGATGCCCCGGGTGGGCTCGGACACGAACAGCAGGTCCGGACGCAGGGCGAAGGCCTTGGCCAGGCACACCTTCTGCTGGTTGCCCCCGGAGACGGTTCCCGCCCGCTGGCCCGGACCGGTGCACTTGATCTCCAGGAGGTCGATGTACTCCTTCGCCAGGTCCACCATGGCGGAGTCGGACCGCCACAGGAACAGGCCGCCCAGGATGGGCTTCACATACTTGTCCTGCACCTGCATGGCGGTGAAGGCGATGTTCCAGTCGATGCCCTCGTCCAGGAGCAGGCCGACCCCGCGCCGGTCCTCGGACACGAAGGCCATCTTGCGCTCCAGCACCGCGCGGGGAGCGTTCAGGGGGACCGGCTGCCCGTGCAGGGTCACGGTGCCGCCAGCCGGGTAGAGCCCCATGAGGCCGTTGGGAATGCCGAGCTTCCCCTGCCCCGCCAGGCCGCCGATCCCGAAGATCTCGCCCTGCTTGATGTCCAGGTCCACGCTCCGGACCCGCTCACCGGGCATGTCGACCCAGAGCTTCTCGACGGTCAGGACGGATCCGCTGCCGATGTCCTTGCGGTGAGTCTCCTCGGCGGCACTCTCCATCCTGCGGCCCACCATGAGGGAGGCGATCTCCTTGGTGGTGGTCCCCTTGGCCGGGTAGTCCTTGACGAGGTGGCCGTCCCGCAGCACCACCACGCGGTGACACAGCTCCACGACCTCGCGGAGCCGGTGGGAGATGAAGATGATGGCGATGCCTTCCGCCGAGAGGATGCGCAGGGAGGCGAGCAGGGTTTCCGCCTCGCTTTCCGTGAGCACGGCCGTGGGTTCGTCCAGCACGATCAGCTTCACGTTCTCGCGCCCGAGCTCCCGCGCGATCTCCGTGAACTGCTTGTGTCCGACGGGCATCTCCTTGATGAGCATGTTGGGGTCGAGGGTGACGCCCAGCTTGTCGATGGCCTTCTTGGAGCGGCTCTCCATGGTCATGCGGTCCAGGGCGCTGATGCGGGGGCCGAAGATGTCGATGAGGATGGAGTTCTGGAAGGACTCGCGGTTGAGGAGGATGTTCTCCGTCGTCGTGAAGCCGGGGATGAGGGAGAACTCCTGGTGGACCATGCCGATGCCCGCATCCAGCGCATCGAAGGGCGTGCGGAAGTCCACTTCCTTCCCATCGATCAGGATGCTGCCCTCGAATCCGCCGGTCTCCCGGATCACGGGCATGCCGAAGAGGATCTTCATGAGGGTGGACTTGCCCGCCCCGTTCTCTCCCACGAGACCGATGATCTCGCCGGGCGCCACGTCGAAGGAGACATCCGCCAGGACCCGGTTCTCGTAGAAGGCCTTTCCGATGTTCCGCAAACTGAGGATCGGTACCGCTTCCATTGATTCCTTCCGCGTGAGGAGGCCGCCGCGGCGGGGGCAGCCAAAAGGCTGCCCCCGGTGCGCCGGCTGTTGAGGCTGATGCGTGTTACGGCTTCTTCTTGAGGCCGGAAGAGATCTTGAGGTACTTCTCGGGCACCTTGACCTCGGCGGACTTGATGTAGCCCTTGCCGAAGATGTAGGTGTCCTGGAGCAGCAGCACGAAGTTCTCCAGCTTCACGCCGGTGGAGGCGTCCACGTAGTAGGAGCCGCCCCACTTGGCGCCGGGGGTGTACTTGGCGAAGGCCTTGAAGATGTCCTTCATGTTGGTCATCTTCGACTTGCCTTCCACCACGTTCATGGCGTGCTGGGTGAGGCCCACGGTGGCACTGTAGCCGAAGGAGTAGGACCAGGTGCCGAGCCGACCCTTGCCGCCCTTGGCGACCACGGCCGCTTCAACCTTCTTCATGATGGCGGGGAAGTCGCCCTTCTCGGCCTTGAGGTCGATGCCGAGGGCGCCGGGGTAGCCCAGCAGCGGGGAGGGAAGGCTGGCTTCCACGAAGATGCCGCCGTATTCCACGACCTGACGGATGAGGGGCTCGGTGTGGGCGTCGTTGGTGGCGTAGAAGCAGGCGTCCTTGCCGTACTTGGCCACCCACTTGGGCACGTTCTCGAGCATGAACTGCTGGGCGCCGACGATGCCCACATCGGAGGTCGGATCGGGAGCGGTCTCGAACACGAACTTGATGCCCAGGTCGTTGCAGGCCTGCTCGAAGATCATCCGGCGGCGGGTCAGGGTCTCCACGCTCATGTGGCGGGGGAAGGAGATGTGCACGAAGGTCTTGGCGCCGAGCTGCTTGGCGGCCCAGATCACGCGGTAGCCCGCGGACACGAAGTCGTTGCGCATGATCAGGTCGGCGGTCTTGGCGACGACGAGGGGATCTTCCTGGGGCACGCCGCCCAGCAGGAGGATGTCGGGGCGCATCTCGCGCACGCGGCGGAAGCCTTCGGCGGCGCCCGGCACGGCCTGGTTCATGACGATCGCCTTCATCAGCGGGTCATTGGCGAGGGACACGATCTGGGAGATCGTGGTCTGCTGTTCGGCCATGAAGTTGTTGGGGTAGGTCAGGTGCTGGATCATGCCCCCGTTCTTCACGTCGCCGTATTCCTTGATCATGGCTTCGGCGCCGCGGAGGTCATCCTCGCTCTGGCTCACCGTGCCGGTGACGATTCCCACGTGGTACTTGGCCGCGGCCATCGCCATGGTGCCCGGCGCAGCCACGCAAAGGGCGAGCGCGAACCGCGCCATCGCCTTACGTACGCTCATCATAGAGCCTCCTAGAAAGTTCCACCGAAGGATGGATCGGGATTAGAAAGACAGAAGAGCAAGAGGGATGCCAAGGGGGCGAACGCCGTGGACTCAAGTACAGAGACGCAAGCGCTCGTTAACAATTATGAATTAATCACAGCATCCTGGTGCTTTCAGCCTCCGGACTGGACATCATGCCTGTTTTTAACCGCAGGTCCGTTGCCGGCTCTCCATGAATCCTCTCTTGGACTCGAGGTTGTTCATCACGTCCCGCTCGAAGGTACCGAAACGCTGGATCCGGTGTCCCCGCACCATCACCTGGCCGCGGGCCAGGACCGTATCGATCTCGAAGTCGGGATCCAGCAGCACGAGGTCCGCATCGGCGCCCACACGGATCGCCCCTTTGGAGGAGAGGCCAAGATAGGTGGCGGGTGTCGAGGTGATCGTGCGGATCGCCTCCTCCAATGGCACGCCATGGACCCGGATGGCCTTCTTGACTTCCGCAAAGAGCGTGGACACCTTGCCCACGCCCAACCCCATGTATTCCCTGGCCTCATTGAAGATCGGCAGGCTACCTTGGCCATCGGAGCTGAAGCTGATGCTGTGGATCGACACCCCGGCCTCCAGGAGCCGCTTCAGGGCAGCCCCGCAGGAGCGGTTCGGATCGTCAGGCACGGAACTCGTCGTCAGATCGATGTAGCGACCCTTCCCGCCATCCTGCTTGGCATAGGCCATCCCCGCTTCGAAGAGCCGGCTGTTCCGGTTGATGTGTGTGGGGATGAAGTGCTTGGCGGGGATCTCCGTTTCACCGATGACCCGCTCGATCATGGACAGCAGCCGCTCCCCATCGCCCATGTGGACGTTGACCACACCGGCTTTTCCGGAGAGCATCCCGCCGACCCGGGCCGCCGCAGCGATCCGTGCGAACTCGTCGAACGTGGGCTGGGAGGAGCGATGATCGGACAGGGCCACCTCGCCCACGCCAAGAACCTTGTCGATGAGCACGATGTCATCCAGGATGGAGCCGGTCACCGTCGGAACGGGAACCTGGTAGGAGCCTGTGTAGATGTGGGTGGTGATCCCCTCGGCTTCCAGCCCCCGGGCTTTCGCCACCAGGTTGGCCATGGTCCGGGTGGTGCCGTCGGTTCCCAGGCAGCCGATCACCGTGGTGACGCCCCCCGTGGTGATGTCCGTGAGCATGATCTCCGGCGTGCGTGAGGCGTAGCCCCCTTCGCCGCCCCCCCCGAGGAGATGGACATGGCCGTCGATGAAGCCCGGGACGAGGCACTTCCCCCGGCCATCGATGACCTCCACCTCCAGGTTTCCTACACGGATCGGCTCCCGTTGAACCACCGCAATGACATCGCCCGCGACCAGCACGTTCATGGGTCCCAGGAATTCCGGAGCATAGATGTCGGGTCCTTCGATCAACTTCAAGATGGACGCATCGCGGGAAACGGCACTCATCAACAAGACTCCTTGGCAGCAGCGGAAACGACGATCGTTCAACACCAGGCTTTCGCACCGGAATGCAAGATCGGCGCCAGGGGGCTCGTCCTCCCGATGGACTTCCCGGGAGGATCTCCCAAACCCCCTACAGGCGCCACTTTCGTTCACTCAGGCGAGGAACGAAAGTGCCGCTTGATGTTTCAATCATGAGTCTCCAAGGGGCATCGCCATGCTCCCCGAAGCCAATGGTCGTCCCACCGGTTGATATGGGTTAATGTTTTACCCTTTTATTCACCCTATTGCCCATTTGTCTGCTGCTCGCTTCCCCTTTTCGGTGATGGCCGACCCTGTCCTCCCCTTGCCCGATTTGGTCAGTCCCAGGGATTCCGTCGTCTGCAGCAAGCCACGAATCATGCCCTCGGTGAGATGGGGTTGCTCACGGACCGCCAGCTGCGCGAGGTGGCGCCGTCCGATGTGGCCATGCTCCCAGAACTTCCTCAGGACCCATGCCATGTCCGGTCCCAGCAGCTCGTGCACCAGCTGCTGATCCTTCACGGGCTCTTCCTGCAGCAAGTACTCCGGCAGATCCTCCATCTGCACCAGCTTGTGGTCCTCCCGGAGGTGCATCAGGAACTCGACCACATTCATGAGCTGCCGGATGTTGCCGGGCCATGCGTAACCGCAGAGATGCTCCAAGGTCTCCGGGGTCATGACCGCGCTGGCCTTGGCGAGCCGTCCGTGGCTGAAGCGCCGGATGAACTGTTCCATGAGCAGCGGTACATCCTCCCGCCGCTCCCGCAGGCTGGGCATGCGCAAGGGCAGGACGCTGAGACGGTAGTAGAGGTCCTCGCGAAAGTTCCCCTGCTTCACCTCCGCAGCGAGATCCTTGTGGGTGGCGGCGATGACGCGCACATCGATGGGCACCTGCTTGCGGCCACCCACGGGGCGAACCTGACGCTCCTGGAGCACCCGCAGCAACCGCACCTGAAACTCCAGCGGTGCGTCCCCGATCTCGTCAAGGAAGATGGTGCCCCCGTGGGCTTCTTCGAACAGGCCCCGTCGCCCGCCTTTTCGTGCTCCCGTGAAGGCGCCATCCTCGTAGCCGAAGAGCTCGCTTTCCAGGAGGCTCTGGGGAAAGGCCGCGAAGTTCACGGGCACGAAGGGCCCCTGCCGTCGCTTGGAGGCATTGTGGATGGCCTGGGCGAAGAGCTCCTTGCCGGTGCCGCTCTCGCCTTGGATCAGGATGGTGGAGTCACTCTGGGACACCCGCTTGGCATAGGCCAAGACCCGGTCCATCTGGGCGCTCTTGCTCAGGATGTCGTGGAAGGTGTAGCGCGCCTCGTGCTCCAGCTTGCGCGCCTTCCGCCGCAGCTCGTATTCCAGGGTCTGGATGGTGTGGCTGGTCTCGAAGACATAGATGTGGCCGACGATGGCCTCGTCCTGCTTCACGGGCTTCTCCCACACCACCATCTCCTGGCCGCCGATGGAGAGGACCGTGCTCGACTCCAGGGCCTCCGGGGAGGTCGGCATCCCGGGCACGATGTCCGTGATGAGCCGGTCGGTCATGGCTTCCGGCTCCATGCGCAGGACCGTGCCCATGGTGTGGTTGCCGAGCAGGATGCGGCCCGAGAGATCCGTGTAGAGGATGCCGTTCGGCGCGTAGTCCGCGAGCACCTGAAGGGTGTCCCGCATGTGGGAGACCCGCTTGCCCGCCTGATCGATCTCCCGGAGCAGCCGCGTGATCTCGCGCAGATGCTGGGAGGAGATGGAGTCCCCCAGCTTCTCCATCAGGCCCAGGCGCTGTACGAGCTCCACGATGGTGGAGATGTCCGCTTGCCGGGTGCCGATGTCGATGAACTTCTCCACGCAGGAGGGCATGAGTGTCGGCTCCCCGGGCGTGATGGCCACCTTGAGAGGCTTGTAGTCGGAAATGCCCGGGTAGTAGGGGAAGTAGTTCACATGATCCAGCCCCACGCGCTTGAGGTGGTCGATGGCCGCATTCGTGCTGGACTCGTAGTCGTTCACCAGGAGCACGTCCATGCCATCGGGCAGGGCGAGCACATCCTGGATGCGCGTGTAGTCGATGGCCCGCCGGGCGATGAGGTAGTCCATCCCCGCCCGGATCATCTCCATCACCCTGGGCCTCGCCTTGGCCTGCTCTCCCGTCAGCACCGCGATCACTTCATCCGGGGAGAAGTCCAACTCATCATGGAGGCAGTAGCGCTCGACGGCCACGGTGTCGCGGAAGAAGCGCCGGATCTGACCGACGATGACGTCCCCCGCCAGCTTCCCGATGCTGAGCACCACGACCTTCTTCATTGCTCCGCTCCCATCCCCAGGATGTCACGGGGCCGGGGAGGGGCTCCAGCTCCCTTTGCGGGTCGGGGTCGTCAAAGCCGTCTGAAGCTGCTCCAGGAACGCTTCCCGCTCCATGTTCACTGCCCCCAGTTGCCGCAGGTTGTCGTTGGGGAGCTGCCCATCGATGAAGTGGAAGCCCCATGCCCAGACCGTGTCGCACAGCCGGCTGAACGCAGCCCGGGAGGCATAGTCCACCTTCGAGAACATGCTCTCGCCGAAGAAGGCCGCTCCCAGGGAGACCCCGTAGAGGCCACCCACCAGCTCCCCTTCGAAATAGGTCTCGAAGGAGTGGGCAAGACCCGCCCCGTGCAGCTCGACGTAGGCGCGGAGCATGGCCTCCGTGATCCAGGTGCCGTCCTGGCCGGGCCTTGGAACGCCCCGGCAGGCTTCGATCACGGCCTTGAAGTCCGTGTCGATGCGCACCTCGAACCCGGCATGCTTCAGGGCGCGGCGGGTCCGGCGTGAGAGGTGCTCCCGCCCGGGCAGGACCAGGGCCCGCACCGGGGGCGACCACCAGAGGATGGGATCCTCTTCGCCGAACCAGGGGAAGATGCCGTGGGCATAGGCGTTCACCAGCCGCGGCACAGACAGGTCGCCTCCCACCGCCAGCAGCCCGTTCGCATCCGCCTCCCGGGGATCGGGGAAGATGGG
Source organism: uncultured Mesoterricola sp. (assembly GCA_964479495.1). Taxonomy (GTDB): domain Bacteria; phylum Acidobacteriota; class Holophagae; order Holophagales; family Holophagaceae; genus UBA1801. The sequence goes on along the minus strand of CAYZND010000003.1, from coordinate 14,952 downwards.
CGTCCGGTTCAGGCGGTAGATGGTCACCCTTCACTCCACGGGAGTGAGGTCGATGCCCTGGTAGTAGTGCTTGAGGATCTGTTCGAAGGTCCAGCCCTCCAGCGCGTAGCCGTAGGCGCCCGTCTGATCCATGCCCACGCCGTGCCCCCAGCCACGGCCGTAGAAGATCCAGCGGCGGAAGGGCTTCTCTCCCACCTGGATGTAGCGGAAGACGTTGTCCTTGAGCCCCAGCAAGTTGCGGATGCGCATGCCGGTGAAGCGGTGGCTGCGCCCGGTGGCATCCCGCACGATCATCTCCAGGACGCGCCCCTGGTCGTTGTGGGTGAGCTCAATTCCACTGAAGCCCTGGATCCCGCCCTTCTGTCTCAGCTTGTCCAGCAGGTCCGCTTCCTTGAGCTCCACCTTCCAGTGGGCGGTGGGGTTGTAGCGGTCCAGTGCCGCGCCATCGGGATCCAGGCGTCGCACCAGCAGCCGTGACCCGCCATCCCGGGAGATCCACTTGACCCGGTCCCCTACCTGGATGGCCGCCTCAGGTAGCAGCCGGAGCACGCTTCCTGGCGCCTCTTCGGCCAGAAGGATCGAGGGAGCCAGGATCAGCGGACCGGGCCCTCCATTCTTCACGCGCACCTGGCCATCCCGCAGCAGCGTTCCCTCGGTGAGCTCCAGGGGCTCCAGTTCCTGCCACAGGCGGCCCAGGGCTTGGAGTCCCTGGGCCAAGGTTGGCGCCTGTCCCTTCCAGGCCGAGGCACCCACCAGGCCCCGCCGGGCCAGGAAGCCCGCCAGAAGGCGCTCGCCGGGCTTCAGGTCCGTCTCGCCCAGGAAGTAGTCCCCATCCTGGGATCGCTCCATGCCTTCGACTACCTGATCGAAGCCCAGGCTTCGCGCCATCCAGAGGTACAGGCGCGACCCTTGTTCCAGCGAACGCGCCGGCACCGACAGGTTGAGGCGCTTGGCCAGCCCCTCCAGCGGCAGCCGGAGGTCCGACGACTTCAGGGGCTGGGCCATGCGCTCGGCATCCAGGAGTTCCGCCGGTACCAGGTCCGCGGCGGCCATTCGAAGAATCTCCCAGGTGAGCCAGCCTTGATCTCCCCGCGGCGCCACGGTTCCCTTGAAAGGCAGCGCCTGAGGCGACCGAAGGTAGTTGGAGACCCCCTTGAGGTAGGGGTAGCCGCCCCCGAAGACATAGGTGTTATCAACGGTGTGCCCACCACTGGAGGCCATGAACAGGGCCTGGATGGGCCGCCCGCCGTAGGTCGCCACCAGCCCCTTGGTCTCCTCGACGGCGCGATCCGTGAGGCTCTGCTCCCCGTCCCGGCCCCCGTAGACCTGATCGGCGACCGTGTCCACCAGGTCGAAGCCTTCCCGCTCCCGCTTGCCCCGGTTCGCCACGGCGTAGGTCCGCGCCGCTACGGCCTGGGCCTTCAACGCTTCCAGGGCGGGGTACTCCCAGGCCCCCATCTCCCGTGGCACGACCCCCCGCAAGTAGGTCTCCAGCTCGATGGTGTTCATGACCGTGAGCCGACCCTGGGCGTTCGGGTAGAGGTCGATCCGGCCCCGGTACCGGCCCTTCCCCGCCACGGTGGTCAATTCACCCGCAGGCACCAGCCGCACGCCTTCCGAGGGCAGCGCCCGGCGCTCGTAGCGCTCGGTGATGCCGTAGAGCGCCCGCCCCTTCCGGGGTTTGCCGGGCCTGGACTCTGTCGAGATCCACAGCTCCTCGTAGCCGCTGGCATTGAGCTTCCGGACCAGGAGGTCCGCCTCTTCCGCCTTCTCGAAGTGCCCCGTGAGGATGCGCCAGGTGTCGCCATCGGCAACCCGGACCTTCTCCGGCTGCTCGCCCAGCTGACGGAGCTTTCCCATCAGCGCATCGGCCTCCTTCTGCAACAGGGGAGGTCCCACCTGCACGCGGTATTCGTCCGTGGGATCCGCTTCGCCCCGGCTGTCCCACCAGATGCGCAGCTTCTCGCCATCCTTCAGCTTCAGGACCGGCTTCCCGCTCCGGGTCTGCACCTCGCCACCCCCTTCGAGGCTCACGATCCACTCGGTGGCCTGCGTATCCAGCCCGATCCGCAGGGTGATCTCGGCCGCCAGGGGCAAGGCGGCAGAGAGGCAGAGGGCAAGCATCGGTCGCAGCATCATGCCTCCAGCATAAACCACGCGGAGGAAAGCCCCGGCCTAGGGCAGGAAGGTCGAGAGCGCCCGCCAGCGCCGGGCCTGGAGCTGCGAGAGGTTCAGCATCTCCCCTGCGGGTCCCCGCCGGTGCAGGAGCAGGACGATGGCCGTACCGTCCCGGGGACGCACGAAGAGCGCGGGGCCGGTGAAGCCGAAGTGCATCCACCACTCCGTGGGTGTGCCAGGATCCGTCGAAACCGGTGGCGCTTCCGGAGCCAGATCTGTGTCGGTGGAGACGTGGACATGGATCCCCGCGAAGGTCGCGGGCAACTGAGCCAGCAGCCCTCCCAGCCGTCCGGGTCCGGCCAGGACCCGCTGCAGGCCGAGCCCCCATCGGATCCCGTCCTCGGCGCGGGCGGTCTCCACCGCCATGCGCTGGGGGAACCCAGCCGCGGTCCACCGTTCCAGTGCCCTCCGCATTTGGCTGGGCGTGGCAGCGAATCCGGCATGCCCCCGCATGCCCGCACGGGCATTGGCATCATGGGGCAGGAAGGGGGAACGCGGGGGAAGCGGCACATCCGGAGCGGCGAGGGGCCAGGCCTCCGCATCGGGGCCATCCGGGATGGCGGTGGGTGCGATCTCCCAGGGCGCAGCGCTCAGACCCGAGGATTCTGAGCCCAGTTCCAGAAGGGACCGTCCGGTTTCCAGCTCCAGCAGTTCCCCCAGCAGCCGGAAACCCAGATCCGAATAGGTGCTGAGGCCTGTCCTTGACGCCCGGAGCAGGGGGTGGGCGCCATAGGGAACGCCCCGGACAAGCTGGGCGGCCAGGGGTTCCCCCGTGTACGGCAACCAGGGCGGAAGCCCCGCGGAGTGGGACAGAAGCTGACGGACGGTCAGGGGCTCCAACCGGTCCGAAAAGCCCAGCTGCGACCTTCGATCCCGGTCGAGATCCAGGTGCGCGAGCGCCAGAGGGGCCGTCACCAGGGGTTTCGCCAGGGATGCGAGATCGAAGAAGGGCTCCATGGCATCTCGCTTCAAGGCTTGGGCGGGAGGACAGGCACCACCAGCACGGAGGCTTGGTCCCCCCGCCGCACCAGGATTACCAAAGTCTTCCCTGCCGCCGACCGGGCGGCTTTCAGGAACCCTTCAGGGTCCTTCACACTCTCTCGCCCTGAAGGGCTCAGCACGGCCAGGATCACGTCACCCGGGAACAGAAGCACCTTGGCCGGTCCCTTGTCATCCACGGTGGCGACGCTAACGCCCTCCTTGACCTCCTGACGCTGCTGCGCCGTCAAAAGGCCAACGCTGAAGCCATAAGGGGTCTTCGTGGCGAAGAAGGCTTCGAAGAAGTCTCCCTGCGGAAGGGCTTTCGACTTGGACTGCATTTCCGCAGGCATCTGCTGGCCTTCCGCCAAGGATGGGGCCTGCTTCGCCGCAATGAGGGTGGTGGAATGGCTCGCCAGGACGACGGTCGTCTCGAAGGACTTCCGCTCCCGGAGCACCTGCAACCGCGCCTGGTCGCCCTTGCGATGGGCCCTGACCCACTCCACCACTTCCGCCGGCTTGGAGACCTTGCGCCCATCCAGCCCCGTGATCAGGTCCAGCGGCTTGAGCCCGGCCTTCTCGGCGGGGGAGGTGGCCTGGATATCCGTAACCAGGGCGCCTTCGGTGGCGCCGAAAATGGGATGGAGGTCCTCGTTCAGCTCCTGGATCACGATGCCCAGATACGCGCCCCGGGTCAGCTCCTCAGGAAAGGGTGCGGTGGGGGGAGGGTTCAGCGTCGCGATCCTGTTGCGGGCGAGGCCCGCGAAGGTGCCGTCGGGGAAGCGCTTCAGGTAGGCCTCGAAGTCGGCCTGCAGAGTGCTGTCCTTGATGCTGTTCCAGAACGCGAGCTCCAGGGCGGCCGCACCGGAAGCCTCCGTGCCCATGACGACGGGAGGCGCGGAACCGGGCGAACCCTCCGATGGTACGAAGTAGAAATCGCCCATGAGCGAGCTGCTGTCCCAGGGCATCTGCTGTTCGGCAGAGTCCTTGAGGACGCCCGCCCGCACCCGCTTGAAGAGGTCCTCGAGCTTCTGCCCGGGGGTGGCGAGGTTGTCCAGGAGGTACCGCGTGTAAAGCCCGTTCCGCCCCGTGCCATCGCTGGCGATCCGCCCCGGCGCGGTGGAGAAGGCGATGAAGGTGCCCTTGGGCGCATCCATCTGGGCCAGCCCCTGGGCTCCGGAGCGGAAGCTGCGGCCGAAGGGGTTGTTGCGGCAGGCATCCAGGATGACGATGTTCAGCCGGTTCCGGGCGGTCTCCATCTTGGCAAGGACCGCTTCCGCATCCAGGGCCTGGTAGGAGACCTCGTCCTCCCGCTGGATGTCCGCATTGACGGGGATCAGGTAGTTCTTCCCCCGAACCTGCATCCCATGGCCGGCGTAATAGAAGAGCCCCACCCCGCCGGCCAAGATCTGGTCACCGAAGTCCCTTAGGGCGGTGGCCATCTGGTCCCGGCTGGCATTCTCCAGCTTGGTGACCGTGAATCCGCACTGGCGGAGGGACTCGGCCATGCCCCGTGCGTCGTTGACCGGATTGGCCAGGGGTGCGCTCTTGTAGGCGCCATTGCCGATCACCAGCGCGATGCGGCGTTCCCCTGCGGCGGCCGGCCTTCCCTGGACCTGGATCGCCCGCACCGGCAAGGTCGTGGGTTGGGCCGGCAGGAACAGGCAGGACATCCCGAGCAGGATCCATGCGAAGCAGGCTCGGCAGGCGCCCATGGCAGACCTCGAGGGGGGATGCCTCAAGTATGCGTCGCCCAGCCCCATCGGGCCGGGCGACGCGAGCATCGGGATCAGCCCTGCATCTCGCGCAGGCTCTCCGCCACGGACTTCTGGACCTGATCGGCCACGCGCATGGCCTCGAAGGCCTCCTTCCAGGGCACGAAGTTCTGGCCTTCGCCCAGGCAGGCGGCGTAGAAGGCTTCGAGTTCGAGCTTGAGGGGCTCGCCTTCGGTGATATCCACGGTCTGGGGCTGGACCTGGGGGCCTTCGGGTCCGTTCACCAGGTTGAGCAGCTCGAGCTTCTGGGCGGCGAAATCCAGGCTGGCGTAGGCGTTCTCGCCGAAGGCGCGCAGGGTTCGCTCCTTCTTGCGGGCCACGCGGCTGGCCGTGACGGTGGCGAAACCGCCGCCTTCGAACTTCAGGCGGGCGTTCACGACATCGGCATACTTCGTGAGCACGGGGATCCCCACGGCCTCGACGCTCTTCACGGGCTTGCCCACCAGGGCCAGGAGCAGGTCCAGATCATGGATCATCACGTCCATGATCACGTCCACCTCCATGCTGCGCATGGGGAAGGGAGACACCCGGGTGGCCTCGGCGAACCGGGGCTTGAAGCCCAGGTCGCGCAGCTTCTGGACGGCAGGGTTGAAGCGCTCCAGGTGGCCGACGGCGGCCACGAGGTTGGGGTTGACCTTGCGGGCTTCCGCCAGGGACGCCAGGAGGGCCTCGCCTTCGGCCAGGGTGGCCGCCAGGGGCTTTTCCATGATCACGTGCTTGCCAGCCTTCAGCACCGTCACGCCGATGCCGTGGTGGAAGCCGGTGGGCGCCGCGATCTGCACCACATCCACCTGGGGCAGGACCTCCTCGAGGGTGGCCACCCACTTCGTGCCGAACTTCTCCGCGATCTCCCGGCCTCGGACCTCGTTGGGGTCCACCACGGCCACAAGCTCCGTCCGCTCCGATGCTGCGGCGATGCGGGCATGATGCTGTCCCAGGCTTCCGACTCCGGATACGGCGACGCGCAGTTTGGCCATTTCGACTCCTTCAAAGGTTCAGCGGCTCCGGGCCCAGGGCTGGACCGCACCGGATCCAGCCTAGACGAATGTCATCCGGGCCGCCTCAGGAAATCGGCGAGGGCCTCGGGATACAGTCGCATCTCCTGCTCGTAGACCCGCTTCTGGACGTCCTCCGGGGTATCACCCTCGAGCACGGGCACCTTCGCCTGGGCCAGGATCCGGCCGTGGTCATAGACGTTGTCCACGAGGTGGATGGTGCAGCCGGACTCCCTCTCCCCAGCGGCCACCACAGCCCGGTGGACGTTCATCCCGTACATGCCCTCGCCCCCGAACTTGGGCAGCAGGGCCGGATGGATGTTGAGGATGCGCCCCTCCCAGTGGGGCGATATCACCAGTCGCTTGAGCCAGCCGCAGAGGCAGATGACCTGGGCTCCCTGGGCCTCAACCGCACCGAAGCAGGCGGCAGAGTAGGTCTCGTCCGACTCGAAGTCCTTGCGGAGCAGCACGCTCACAGGCAGCCCTTCCGCCAGGAGCCGCTCGTTGCCCAGCGCCTTGCCGCTGGAAGACACCACCCCGACCGGCCGGGCAGGAACCCTCCCATCCCGGCAGGCCCGCAGCAGGTTCAAGGCGTTGCCGCCGGTTCCTGAGATGAAGAAGGCGATGGGGGTCATGCCGCCATCATGCCAGATCCGCGAGGAATTCCTCTGGCGACCGGCCCGTGCGCTGCATGAATTCGTCCGCCAGGCTCCCTACGCCGGAGCTGGGTTCGTCGAGGTACAGATGGTCCACGCGGTGCATGGGGACGAAACGCGTCCCCAGCGCCGTCTGGTCCGGCTCGCCATGCTTCACCAGGGTCAGGATCTCCTCCCAGGGGGTGAGCTCCACGCCCCGGATGGCGATGCCAGACGCTTCAAGGCCGAGCAGCCGTCCCCAGATCCGCTCCTTGGGGTCGCGGAGGACCAGCACCACCAGCTGTCCGGAAGCAAAGGGGATGGGGATCGCCATGGGACCTCCCGGTCGATGAGTATTCCACAAACGTTGCGTCAGGACCCGATACGTTCTAAACATACGTTGGAAGCGTCCGATAGGGGACAGGAGGTGGATCCGGTGATCACAACCCAAATTCAAGGCGCCGTCGGCTTGATCAAGGTTGAGGGCCATCTCACCTTCCAGGAATACGAAGCCTTCAAGGCGGCGACCAAGGGCATTCTCGAAGGACACTGGATCACCGAGATCGACATCGACCTGAGCGGTTCCACCTACATGGACTCCAATGCCCTCAGCATGCTGATCGCCCTGAAGGAGAAAGCCCAGGCCAAGAGCATTTCGATCAAGCTCCTGCGGCCCTCCACCGGCGTGCGGACGATCCTCGAGATGGTGCAGTTCGAGAAGCTCTTCGCGATCATCGACTGACCTCCGCATGGCCGACCCCATCCCTGTCGCTTCCGGTGTCGTGGTCCCTGCCCAGGCCATCCGCATGAAGGCGGTGCGCTCGGGGGGCCCCGGCGGGCAGAACGTCAACAAGGTCGCCTCGAAGGTGGAGCTGCGGGTGAACCTGGACCTGATCGAAGGCCTGGACCAGGGGGCTCTGGAGCGCCTCCGGCATGCGGTCCGGAACCAGCTGGATGCGGACGGATGCTGGCTCGTGGTCAGCTCAGCCACCCGCGACCAGCTCCTGAACCTGGAGGATGCCAGGGAGAAGGTGCTCCGCGCCGTGGAGAAGTCGTTGCGGGCCCCGATCCTCCGGACGAAGACGCGCCCGACCCGCGCAAGCCAGCAGCGCCGCGTGGATGCCAAGCGGCATGCCGCACGGATCCGGAAGGAGCGGAAGGATGGCTGGGACTGATCGGACTAGAACAGCCAGTCGAACCAGCCTCGGGGTTCAGCCTTCAGGTCCAGCTTCCCGCCCCAGGGGGAATCCACGGAGCTCAGCTCCCAGCGCCAGCCCACCTGCTTGAACGTGCAGGCAACCTCTCCGGTCTGACCGGGCCCGAGCCCCTTGGGCAGGCGCAGTTCCACGATCTCCTTGACCCGCAGCATCTCCTGCAGCTCCTGGGGAAAGTCCCAGCGGACCCGACATGACACGGTGCAGACCGTGGCCCCCTCCTGGATCTCGGCGGGGCCGACCCGGGTGATGTCCACGAGGCGGAGCTCCCCCGAGCGCAGGCGGAGCCCTCCCTTCGACTCCTCGCCCCGGCTCAGCGCCTCGGGCATCCAGCGGTTCCCTTCGCGCCACTTCATGAGCCTCAGCTGCACGTCGGCACTGGACATGCTCCTGGGAACAGGCAGGAGGACCTCGACCGCGGGACGGGGAAAGGAGGCGCGCTCGTGCACCAGGGCTTTGGCGTGGAACCAGAACATCGCCTGCTGGGTCCGGCCCGGTCCGTAGTGAAGGAAGGCTCGCCATCCCATGAACAGCGCCGCGAACCCCAATCCGATCAGGGCCAGGCGGACCAATCCCTTGAGGAGAGCGCGAAGACGGTATCCCACGCCCCCCATGATCGGTTCGTTGTCAGTGCATGTCCAGGTAGGTATGGAGCTTCCGCTGTTCGGTGAGCAGGGACCTGAGCGCCTCGGCGGCATCGGGCTGGGACCCCGAGCGCCGCTTCTTCAGGGGGCTCTCCACGAGCTCGTCCGGGTCGTAGTGGACGCTGCGCAGGACGTCGTCCATGGTCTGGGCCGGCACGATCTGCTGGATCCGGAACTCCTCATCGTCCGTGATCACCACGTGGGCCTCCGTGATGGTGCCCAGGAGGTTGTGCCGCATGCCCAGCGTGTCCTGGTAGGCGCCCGTGAGGCAGATGGCCAGGTAGTAAGGTTCCCCGGCCTTGGGCTCATGGAGCGGGATCTCGTCGCGCACATCCTTCAGGTCGATGAACTTGTCGATCTTGCCATCGGAGTCGCAGGTGATGTCGCAGAGCGTGGTGGAGAGGGTGGGCTTCTCCTTCAGGCGGTGGATGGGCATGACGGGGAAGAGCTGGTCCACGGCCCACTGATCCGGCAGGGACTGGAAGACGCTGAAGTTGGCGATGAGCTTGTCCGCCAGGGACTTGTTCAGGTCCTGGAACTCCTCGGGGATGTACTTCATGCTCTTGTAGCTCAGGATGCGCGAGAGCTTGCGGCAGACCTCCCAGAACACGATCTCGCCCTTGGCCCGGTCATCCAGGGACAGGTAGCCCAGGTTGAACATGGTGATGAGCTCGTCCTTCTGGGTGATGGCGTCGTGGTACATCTCGGCGAAGTTCTTCACGGAGATGTTGTCGCGGGTGTAGGCCAACTCCTTCAGGACCTGGGGTTCCTGGCCCGTGAGCTCCACGCTGTACTTGGTGTGGGTCGTGTCGATGAGGCCCACGATGTCCACGATGGTCACGGCGTGGTAGGCCGTGATGGCCCGGCCCGACTCGCTCATGAGGATGGGCACCGGCACCTGCTCCTGGGCGCAGATGTCCTTGGTGGCATAGACCACGTCGGCGGCGTATTCCGTCAGCGTGTAGTTCATGGAGCTGGCAAAGGTGGTGCGGCTGCCGTCGTAGTCCACGGCCATGCCGCCGCCCACGTTGAGGTACTTGAGGGGCACGCCGCGCTTGCGCAGCTTGGCGTACATCCGCGTGGCCTCCTTCATGGCCACCTTGATCTTGCGGATGTCCGTGATCTGGCTGCCCACATGGAAATGGAGTTCCTGGATGGACTCCAGCATGCCGCGCTTCTCCATGGTGGCGATGGCCTCCAGGATCTCCTGGGTGTTGAGCCCGAACTTGGCATTGTCCCCTGCGGATTCCTCCCACTTGCCGCTGCCCATGGCGTTGAGCTTGAAGCGCAGGCCCAGCAGGGGCTCCACCTTCAGCTCCTTGGCCACCTTCAGGATGAGCGCCAGCTCCGTCATCTTCTCGACGGTGATGAGCACGTTGCGCCCGGCCTTGAGGGCCAGCAGGGCCATGCGGATGAAGGCCTCGTCCTTGTAGCCGTTGCAGGTGACCAGCGCCTCGGGATGGAGGTTCATGGAGAGGGCGATCATCAGTTCGGGCTTGGAACCCGCTTCCAGGCCGAAGCGGTACTTGTGGCCAGATTTCACGATCTGGTCCACGACCTCCTTCACTTGGTTCGCCTTGACCGGATAGACGCCCTGGTAGTCGCCTTCGTAGTCGTACTCCTTCATGGCCTTGCGGAAGGCCTCGTTGAGCTCTGTCACGCGCCGGGAGAGGATCTGCGGGAATCTGAGGACCAGCGGTGTGCTGATGCCTTTTTTCTTCAAGTGCTGCACGACCTCGTACAGATCGCAGCACAGGTTCTCATCCTGCGTGGGATAGATCTCCAGGTGTCCCTTGCTGTTGATGCCGAAGAAGTCGTAGCCCCACTCCTTCACGCCGTACATCGTCATCGCATCCTGAAGCGTGAAGTGTTTCATGGCCATCTAGACGATCCTCCCCTAGGCATGAAGCTCGTTATAAGGAAAACCGGCGGATTAATCCAACGAAAAATCGGCTCTATTCTTCCGAGTCTCCCAAAACCCGCTTCAGATTGGCCAGCCAGTGGCGGTGACGCACCCGGCGCAGACCGGACCGGCGGGTCAGCTTCCGCCACTGGGCCGTGGTCCTGGGCAGTTCCTGGGCGGGCAGCGTGTGCAGCGGGCTGTCCCCTCCCCAGAGCTTCTCGTCCCCCCAGAGGGGCGCCCGGTTCCAGGGACAGATCTCCTGGCACGCATCGCAGCCTTCGACCCAGCGGCTCCTGCACATGCCCTCCACCACCTCCCGTGGCGGCTCCGTCTCCGTTTCCAGGTTGTAGGTGGTCAGGCAGAGCCGGGGATCCAGGCGGAAGTCGGACAGGGCCCCCGTGGGGCAGGCGTCCAGACAGGCTCGGCAGGCGCCGCAGCGCTGCCCCGGGAAGGGGTCGTCGAAGGTCAGCCTGAGGTTCAGCAGCAGCACACCGAGGAAGCCCCAGGAGCCATCCTTGCCGGCGATGAGGAGGGTATGCCGACCCTGCCAGCCCAGCCCTGCCCTCACGGCCATCTGCCGCTCCAGCAGCGGGGCCGTGTCCACGCAGATCCGCCCTTGCACACGGGGGTCCAGGGCCTGGGCCTCGGCCAGGAGCTTCTGGAGCCGCGCCTTCAGCGTCTGGTGGTAGTCGCGACCCCACAGGTAGCGGCTGAGCTTCAGACTCCCCGGCGAACCGCCCGGGATGGCCTCCGGCCTCGCATAGGGAAAGAACCCCACCAGGGCCGTTTCCGCCCCTTCCAACAGGGCGCAGGGATCCAGCCGCTCCTCCGGCCCCATGTAAGGGAACAGCTCGCTGCCGCCTTCCGCAAGCCACTGGGTGAGCCTCTCCCGTTCGCTCTCGAAGGGCTCGCAACCGCAGAACCCGACCCGGAGGAAACCGTGGGCGCGGGCTCGATCCTGGAGCCATTCCTTTGTCACAGGGTTAACAGAGGCCATCGCAGTACGTCCAAGGGGAGGAACCCTCAGCTACCATACCGGGTCCGGGGCAGCCATACTCCCATGAGCCCGTCTCCGGTGAGAATCGAATGGACATCCTGACGCTTGAGCTCTTCGATGTGACGGTCTCCCAAGCCCTGACCGAGGCCAACCGCGCCCTGGAGCAGCACCCCGGCCTGCCGCTCCGCATCCTGCTGGAGGGCGAAGAGATGGTGCTCCACAACCTCCAGCGGTTCCTGGAGCGCCAGGAGCGCAAAGTGACGTCCACCCCCGTGGGCACCCTTTGGCAATTGGACATCGCGCCGACCGCACGCCCCGCCATCTCGCTCCAACCCATCCCTGCGCCCGTGCTCCCGGTCGCCCAGCCTCGCCCCCTGGTGCTGCTCCGGAGCGCCTTCGTCCCGGGCGAGCGCGCCCTGGGCCGGCAGCTCCTGCTGGGACTGCTGCGCTCGGTTTCGCACCCCGTGCCCTGGGTGGCCTTGGCCCACGAAGCCATCGACCTGCTGGACGACCCCATCGCCCTCGAGGTCCTTACCTCCTTACAGGCCAAGGGTATTCCCGTGCGGCTTTCCCGCTCCAGTCTGGCATTCCTGCAAACATCCCCCGGTGGATTCGATATCATCGAGGACGAAGAGTGGCTCGCCCTTGCCGCCCGCGGAGATGCCACGATTGTTTGACCCAAGTACTGCGATCACCGCCTGCGCTACCCCGCCAGCGGAAGGCACCGGCATTCATGAAAGGACATTTGGGGCTTGGAGCATCCGGTAATACCCTGAAACCAGCCTGACGTCCTTCGAGGAACGATGAATCTACCCACCTATCTGACCTTCGCGCGCATCCTGATGGTCCCGATCCTGGTCGTGGTCCTCATGACCAAGGTGCAGTCCTATGAAATTATCGGGGTGGTGGTCTTCTGGATCGCTTCCATCACGGATCTCCTGGACGGCTACCTGGCGCGCCGGTGGAAGCAGGTGACGACCCTGGGCAAGCTGCTGGACCCTCTGGCCGACAAGCTCCTGGTCTCGGGCGCCTTGATCTCCCTCGTGGAGCTGGGATTGGCTCCCGCCTGGATGGTCTTCATCATCCTGGCCCGGGAGATGGCCATCACCGGACTCCGGGGCATCGCCTCCGAAGAGGGCATCACCATCGCAGCGGACACCATGGGCAAGTGGAAGATGGGAGCCCAGATCGCCTCGATCTCCTGTCTGATCCTAGGGCCCCAGCTCGACAACTGGTTGTACCTGTGGACGAAGTGGGGCATATTCCAGCTGTTCATCCAGCTCAACAAGCCTTACAGCTTCTTCGTGGGCATGGGCGTGCTGCTGCTGTGGGCGGCCATGATCCTGGCCGTCTGGAGCGCCATCTCCTACTTCCGCGCCTTCTGGAAGAAGCTTGGCTTCAGCATCCTCACCGGGCAGGGAAAGCTCACCCACCAGGACACCCCTGCCCAGCCCTTGGACAAGAAATGATCCGCAAGTATTTCATCGTGGGCTGCTTCACCCTTCTGCCCTTGGTGGTGACGGTCTGGATCGTGAAGGCCATCTTCACCATCCTGGTGGACGCCTTCCGGGAACCCCTCACCTGGGCGTCGCTCCAGATGGAGATGAAGCCCCCGGTCTACTGGGAGATCGCCCTGGCCTCCGCCCTGGGAACCGCCGTGATCGTTCTCGTGGTGGGCTTCCTCATGGGCAACTTCCTGGGCAAGCAGCTGGTGGCCTGGATGGACGAGATCATGGACAACATCCCCGTGATCAAGGGCATCTACGGGGCCACGAAGCGTCTGATGACGGCCATCCAGAGCGGCGGCGGCGGCAGCTTCAAGGAGGTCGTGCTCGTGGAGTGGCCGCACCCCGGCTCGTACACCCTGGGCTTCATCGCCCGCCGGGACTGCGCCTGGGCCATGGAGGGCGGCGAGAAGATGGTCGCCGTCTACATCCCGACAGCGCCCAACCCCACGTCCGGCTATGTCGTGATGATCGACCAGGGCCGGATCAAGCCCGTGGACGTGCGCCCCGAGGAAGCCTTCACCTGGGCCGTCTCCGGGGGCGTGGTGGCTCCTTCCCGGGAAAACGGGACGCAACCATGAACGCCCTCGCCGGGAAACGCATCCTCGTCACTGGCGCAGGAAGCGGTCTCGGACGGGCGGCGGCGCGGCTTTTCTCGGATCTAGGCGCTGAACCGATCCTGCTGGGTCGACATCGCGAGTCGCTGCTGGAAACGCTCCCCTCGGCCCGAACCTTCGCCTTGGACCACGGGGATGACCGCGCGGTGGCGACGTTCGCCCTGGAGTGCCCCGACCTGGATGGCCTGTTCCTCTGCGCTGGCGAACTGGTCACAGGTTCGGTCGAATCGACGTCCATCCAGGATTTCGACCGGATGATCGCGTCCAACCTCCGTGGTCCCTGGCTCCTGTGTCACCACCTCGGAGCCCGCCTGCGGGAGGGCTCGAGTGTCGTGCTCGTGGGCTCCAACATCGGGCTCCGGGCGATTCCCGAATCCGCGGCCTACAGCGTCGCCAAGGCCGGCGTACACATGCTGGCCCGGGTGCTGGCCCTGGAGTGGGCGCCCCGGATGATCCGCTGCAATGCCATCGCCCCGGGACCCATCCATACCGCCATGGTGGATGAACGCTTGAAGAAGGCCCTCGATCCAGTGGGCGACCTAGCCAGGCTTGCGGCCGTGAACCCCATGAAGCGCCTGGGCCGTCCCGAAGAGGTCGCCGCCTTGGCCGCGCACCTGCTCTCGGACGAGAGCCGCTGGACCACCGGGACCGTGATCCCCGTGGATGGCGGAGCCGACGCCGTCTTTTGAGCACACGAACAAAGCCCGGATCCAGCAGCGATCCGGGCTTTGTTCGTGCGTCTCGATGCTACTGCTGTTCGAGGTAGCGAGCGGAGACCCAGCGGTTCTCCGTGGTGCTGATCTTGCACCAGTCGCCCTGGGTGGAATAGATGACCACGGGCGTGCCGGGTTCCAGGGTGCCCACGATGCTGTTGGTGGTGCCGGGGCCACTGCGCACGTTCAGCTTGACGCGCTTCAGCACGGTGGCGGTCTTCGCGCCGGCGGGAGCCGCGATGGCCGGAGCGGCCACGGTGGCGGCCTTGGCGTTGAAGAACTTCTCAGGCACCTTCAGGGTCGTCGTGGGGAGGAACTGCTTGCCCTTGAGGCCCCCCAGGATGTAGGTGTCCATGTACATCAGGATCATGTTCCGGTAGCGGACATTGGTGGCCGCATCGGTGTAGTACGCGCCGTTCCACTTGGCGCCGGGGGTCCACTTGCCATAGGCGGCGAACACATCCTTCAGGCTGTTCTTCTGCGCCTTGCCTTCGGCCACGCGGATGGCATATTCGCCCAGACCGGCGGTCACGGTGTAGCCATAGCTGAAGGCCCAGGTCCCGAAGCGGCCGGCGCCGCCCTTGGAGACGACAGAGCTCTCGACCTTCTTCAGGATCGCGGGGAAGTTCCCCATTTCCTTGGAGAGGTCCAGGCCCAGCGCGCCGGGATAGCCCATCAGCGGGGAAGGCAGATCGGCCTCCACGAAGAGGCCATTCTTCGATTCCAGCAGGCGCTTGAGGAGAGGCTCGGTGTGGCCGTCGTTGGTGCAGAAGAAGGCCACCTTCTCGCCGTTGGGGC
>CAYZND010000002.1:28030-34536 GCA_964479495.1 uncultured Mesoterricola sp. | reverse complement strand
GCGGCGGGAGCTGGAGGAAGAGACCGGCCTGGAAGCCTGCACCTGGGAGCCCCTGGCCTTCTTCCACACCAGCAACTCCAGCACCGACGAGGAGACGTTCCTGTTCCACGCCACGGACCTGCGCGCCCACCCCAACGGGCACTCGCCAGAGGATGTGGAGGAGCTGATGGTCCACCGGGAACCCTTCGAACAGTGCCTGATCCGGGTGCTGTCCGGCGAGATCACGGACAGCCTCTCGGTGGTGGCGCTCCTGGCCCTGCACGCGCGGCGATCGGGTCTGGCGCCAGCGCTCCCCCAGGAACTGACCGAGCGCTTCTTCCAGCGGCCTGCCGACCACCCGAGCGCCGGTCGCGCCCGCTGGGGTAATCTGGAAGGCGTATGATCCTCACGCTCCACCCCGAGACCCCGCAGCAGCGCCACCTGGAGCGCATCGCCGAGGTCCTGTTGAAGGACGGCATCATCGCCTATCCCACCGACACGCTCTTCGGACTGGGGTGCCTGGTGTCGCGGAAGAAGGCCGTGGACCGCATCCACGGCTTGAAAGGCCGCGATCCCAAGAAGCCCATGAGCATCCTCTGTGCGAACCTGGAGATGCTCTGCCGTTACACGCGGCACCTGGACACGCCCACTTTCAAGGTCCTGAAGCACATGTTCCCGGGACCCTACACGGCGGTGCTCCCCGCGAGCCGGGAGGTGCCGAGGTACCTGCAGAACAAGCAGACCGTGGGCCTGCGCATTCCGGACAACCGCTTCTGCCTGGCCATCTCCGCCCTCGTGGGGGAGCCCATCATCACCACCAGCTGCAACAAGGCCGGCGAGCCGCCCCTGCAGACCGCCTGGGAGATCGAGGAGGAGCTGGGCCACGCCCTGGATCTGGTGGTGGATTGCGGTCAGCCCACGGGCCAGGCCAGCACCGTGGTGGACCTCACGGGCGAGGAACCGGTGTTGTTGCGGGAAGGCGCGGGTCCCTGGCCGGTCTGAACGGGCTCAGGGCAGGAACCGCTCCTGGCACTCGCCTCGGTCCAGGGCCCTCGCAAAGGATCGTGCCGCATCCTTCGCCTCTGCGCTGAAGAAGTCCTGCAGGCCATGGACATCCCGCACGCCCAGGTGTCCGGCGAACACCATGTGCGCATAGGTGCACTCGCGGCGCATCGCCGCTTCGAAGAGATCCGGCCCCGTGGTCGCATCCGCCCCGTAGGTGGAGATCAGGGCAAGCCTCTTTCCCTTGAGAAGCCTGGGCGGGTCCGGCAGCTCGTTGTAGGTCTTGGAAAGGCAGAACAGGCGATCCATGGCTGCCTTCATCTCCGGCGGACAGAACCACGTGAAGATGGGCGTGGCCCATACGATCACATCCGCCGCCAGGATGTCCAGGAAGAGCGCATCCATGTCGTCCTGCAGCCCACAGCCCGGCGCATCCAGGGTCTTCTGGCAGTGGAAGCACTCGATGCAGGCCTGGATTGTCATTCCGTGCAGCACCACGTGCTTGACGCGGTGACCGCGGGCAGCGAGCTCGTCCAGGAACGGCACAAGCAGCGTTGCCGTGTTCCCTTTCTTCCGTGGGCTTCCCATCAGGACCAGGACGTCCATGCCTCCCCTCCGGCAGCGAGTGTCGATCCTGTCGGGGCTTTCCGGCAAGGGGAAAGGGGCCGTCCACCGTGCATCAAGCCCTCATTCACGTCTCGGCGGGGCACGGCGCTGCGGGGATCGCGATCCGCAGCGCCGTGAAGAAGTTGACGACCGCGAGCACCGCTCCCAGCAGGAACACATACTGGAAGCCAAACGCCCTCCAGAGGAGGCCTCCCGCCAAGGCGGCCGAGATCGAGAAGACATGGTCGATGGTCACCGCGGCCGTCAGGGCCTGCTGGATATGGTCGGGTTGGAGGGCGATCTTCTTCATGTAGGTGGCTCGCGCCATGCTGACGGAGAAGATCATCTGGTCCGCCAGGAAGCAGGCGCAGACCACGATCAGTGCCATGCCTTCGGGCAGCAAGGCCCGCGCGAAGCCGTAGCCGAAACAGACCACGATCAGCACGAGGGCCTCGGCCGCCAGCACCACGCGCTCACCGTAGCGATCGATGCTCCAGCCGAGGAAGGGCTGGAACAGGATGCCCACCACGCCACCCAGGGTGAACAGGGTGGCCATGATCTGTGTGGGCTGCCTGAAGACCTGCACCAGCACCCAGGGGGCAAAGGTCAGGAAGAGCTGCTTCCGGGCTCCGGAGATGACATTCAAGGCATAGAACAGTCGATATTCCTTGTGGAGCTTCAGGTAGACCCGCCGTTCCGCGTTGCGCTCCGGGGTCATGGCGAACAGGAGCCCGGCCGCCAGGACCAGGAAGACGGCGATGATCGTGAACGTGTGCTTGAAGTTGAAGCCAAGGTACTGGAAGCCGAGGAACACCACGAGGCTGCCCAGGATGGCCGCGGCGTTGCGCAGGGCGTTGAGCTGCCCCAGCCGGCGTCCATCCTGGCCCTCCCGTGCCAGCTCCATGCCGATGGTGGCGGCCAGGGGCATGTACAGGTGGTTTCCCATGCTGTAGACGAAGAGCCAAAGCAGCATGACGCCATAGCTCGGGGAGACGAATCCCACGAGCACTGCGCCGCAGGCCGCCAGGAGCATGGACACCACACTGAGTCGTCGGGAGCACAGGAAGGCAAGGGCCGCCGAGACGAAGACCACCAGGAAACCGGGCAGCTCCCTGGGGAACTCCAGGAAGGAACGCTGGAAGCCGGTCAGGGCGAAGGTCTTGTCCAGGTAGTTGTTGAACGTCGCATCCATGATGCTGAAGGCCATGCCGAGCATCACGGTCGAGGCCGCGAACAGGAGCAGCTCCCGGGACTGGCTTTGCAGGCGGTGGTAGAACGACATGGCGTGCCCTCATCCCCAGGATGACAGCACGCCGTTCCCTTTCTACTGGACCCGATCCTGCACCGGCACGTAACCGTGCTTCGTGGGGCCCTGGTACACCTGGCGCGGTCGGTAGATGCGTCCGGTGGGGTCCTCGATCACTTCCTTGTAGTTGGCGATCCAGCCGGGCATGCGGCCGATGGCGAAGATGACCGTGAACATCTCCGTGGGGATGCCGATGGCCCGCATGATGATGCCGCTGTAGAAGTCCACGTTGGGGTAGAGCTTGCGCTCAACGAAATAGGGGTCGTGCAGGGCCGCCTCCTCCAGCTTCTTGGCGATGTCCAGCAGGGGGTCGTTCACTCCGAGTTTGGCCAGCAGGTCGTCACAGCGTTTCTTGATGATGCGGGCCCGGGGGTCGTAGCTCTTGTAGACCCGGTGGCCGAAGCCCATGAGTTTGGCGTGATGGGCGCCATCCTTGTGCTTCACCTTCTGCAGGAAGTGCGTGCCATCGTCGCCGTCCTGCCGGATCTCCTTCAGCATCTCGATGACCGCCTGGTTGGCGCCGCCGTGGAGGGGGCCCCACAGGGCGCAGACGCCCGCCGCGGCGCTGGCGAAGAGGTTCGCCCGGCTGGAGGCCACCATGCGCACCGTGGCCGTGGAGCAGTTCTGCTCGTGGTCGGCATGGAGCAGGAAGATCAGGTCCAGGGCCTTCACCACCTCGGGCTTCAGCTCGTAGTCCTCGTCGGGCTCCGAGAACATCATGTGCAGGAAGTTCTCCGTGTACCAGTACTTCTTCCGGGGATAGATGGAGGGCAGTCCCCGGGACTTGCGATAGGCATAAGCCGCCAGGGTGCGCACCTGGGAGAGGAGCCGGGCCGCCTGCTGCTCGAAGGCGGTGGGGTCGTATTCGTTGGCCAGCTCGGGGATGAAGCAGCTGGCGGCGTTGATCATGGCGGAGAGGATGGCCATAGGGTGGGCCGTGGAGGGGAAGCCCTCGAAGTGGAACTTCATGTCCTCGTGCAGGTTCTGATAGGAGGTCAGGAGCCCCGTGAAGCGCTGGCGCTCGGTTTCCGTGGGCAGCTTGCCGTAGATGATGAGATAGGCCGCCTCCACGAAGGTGGAGGCCTCGGCCATCTCCTCGATGGGGATGCCCCGGTAGCGCAGGATGCCCCTCTCGCCATCGATGAAGGTGATGCGACTCTGGCAGCTGCCCGTGTTGGCATAGGACTCGTCGTACGTGATGCAGCCGGTGTGGGCGCGGAGGTCCCGGACATCGATGGCCCGCTCGCCTTCCGCCCCCTCCAGAACCGGCAGCTCCAAGCTCCTGCCATCCAGCTCCAGCTTCGCGGTTGAGCTCATAAATTCCTCCTGCCCATAGGATGCTGGATGCCTACGAATGGTTTGTCCGCAGATGGGCCGTGGTGGCTTTGCCCCGTGCCCTCGCGATACCATGGCATTTACCGGTCCGCGTCCTTCCCGAAACCAGGACAGCAGCCTTCGGAAGGCGGACGAGCGGCCGGTCTCCCCCCTGCCCATCCACTCCTTGGTCCCATGTTGCAACGCTTCCTTCCCATCCTCCTGGCCTCATCGCTCCTGGCGGGTGGACCACCCACGACCCCTCCGGAGGCGAGCGCTCCCGTCCCATCACCCCTGTCGGCCCAGATCGACGGCCTGCTGGGCCGGCGATACGAAGCGGACCAGCCCGGAGCCGTGGTGCTGGTGGTGAAGGAAGGAAAGGTCATCCACCGCAAGGCCTACGGTCTGGCGAGCCTCGAGCTGAACGTGCCCATGCGGCCTGACCAGGTCTTCCGCATCGGCTCCATCACCAAGCAGGTGACGGCGGCCGCCGTGCTGAAGCTGGCGGAGGAAGGGAAACTGGACCTGAAGGCGCCTGCCTCGCGCTACCTGGAAGAACTCCCGAAGGTCTGGGACGTGGTCACCGTGGAGCAGCTCCTGAACCATACCGCGGGCATTCCCAGCCACAAGGACCACCCGACGTACAAGGCCCGCATGCGGGAGGACATGACCCCTGCGGAGCTGCTGGAAGCCTTCGTGGCGAACCTACCGCTGGAGTTCGAGCCCGGCACCCGATACCGCTACTCGGACACCGGCTACATCCTGCTGGGCATGCTCCTCGAGCGGGTCTCGGGACAGGCCTATGGCGAGCTCGTCCAGAAGCGCTTCTTCGACCCCCTGGGCCTGAAGCACATGCAGTACGGCTCCGAAACGGAGCTGATCGAAGGCCTGGTCCCGGGCTACACCAAGGGCCCCAAGCCCTGCGCCTACCGTAGCACCACCCAGGCCTTCGCCTCGGGCGGCCTCGTGTCCGATGCCGACGACGTGGACCGCTGGCTGCTGGCCCTTTACGAAGGCAAGGTCCTCAAGCCCGAGAGCCTGGCACGCATGATGACGCCCCTCAAGCTCAAGGATGGCAAGGAAGTGGGCTACGGCTTCGGCATCGGCTTCCGCCCCCTGGGCAAGGCGCGACTCGCCGGCCACGCCGGCGGCGTTCCTGGCTTCAAGTCCTGGGCCGAGACCGACCCCGCCACCAGGACCGTGGTGGTGATCCTCAACAACACGGACGCTCCCAAGGGCGACGACATGGCCTATGCCAAGTGCATCTTCGCCCTACTGGCGGGCCTGCCCTACCAGGAGCCTCAGTAGCCCATCGGTGTCGTTCCATGGACCAGCAGCTGAATGAAATCCTGCAGAGGGACCCCATCCGCAGCGCGAACCTGCGCCACTTCGCCGAGCGCTACGGGATCGAATCGAGCTTCATTGCCCGGAACTCGGTCCTGATCCGCGGCACCAGCGACCACACCTGGGTCTACCTCATGCCTGCCGGGAAGGCGGAGGGTAAGCTCCTGCTGGATGCCCTGACCCCCGCGGACCACTACCTCGTGGGTTTCGACGAGTGGCTGCTGGAAGCCCTGCCGGAACGCTTCGAGATCGAGTGGACCCTGCGCTGCCGGAAGCTGGTCTGGCCTGCGGACCGTGAGCCCGAAGCCCCGGTCCACCCCATCCGGCCGCTGCTGCTGGCAGATGCCGCCTACCTCTTCGAGCACTCCGACTACAAGGCCTACACCGACATCCCCTACATCCAGGACCAGATCACCCGGGGCGTCGGAGGCGGCATCGAAGGCCCCGATGGAAACCTCGTCGCCTGGGCCCTCACCCACGACGACGGCGCCATCGGCTTCCTGCACGTGCTCGAGCCCTTCCGGAAGCTGGGGTACGGCGCGTCCCTCACCGCCTGGATGATCCAGCGGGTCCGAGAGCGGGGCGGCATCCCCTTCGTGCACATTGAGGCTAAGAACGAGAAGTCCCTCCACTTGGCCCGGAAGACCGGCTTCGAACCCTGCGGAGAGGTCTGGTGGGTGAAGGGCAGCGTCAGGCTATAGCGCTTCGATCAGCGCCCGCCCGAAGGCAGAGCATTTCACTTCCTTTACATCCGTCCTGCCCTCATCCTGCATGAGGCGTGAGAGGTCCGCCGTGACGGTGCCGGAAGCGATGGTCTTGCCGAAGGCCGCCTCGACGAGCGCCGCGGCTTCGGTCCAGCCGAGATGCTCCAGGAGCATAACGCCGGAGAGGAGCATGGAGCCCGGGTTCACCTTGTCCTGACCGGCGATGTCGGGGGCCGTGCCGTGGGTGGCCT
>CAYZND010000002.1:0-28020 GCA_964479495.1 uncultured Mesoterricola sp. | reverse complement strand
TCAAGCCCGCGGATTACGACGTGGTGGCCACCACGTCGTAATCCGCGGGCTTGATGAGGATCTGCTGGAGGAAGTTGTCGGCGATGACGTCCTTCACGAGCAGCTGGCCTTCCGGGGCCTTGCCGCCGCAGTCGGACCAGGCCACGGTCCGGTCGCCGAAGCCCTCTTTCGCGGCTTCGTAGCCCCAGGCCCGAAAGCCCCCTTCCGTGAACTTCATGATGTTGCCCTTGTGGACGAGGGTGAGATTCCGCCGCTTGTGCTGGAGCGCGTAGCGGATCGCGGCCCGCACCAGGCGCTTGGAGCCTTCCTCGCTCACGGGCTTGACGCCGATGCTGGAGGACTGGGGGAAGCGGATCTTTTTGACGCCCATCTCCTTCTGGAGGAAGTCGATGACCTTCGCCACTTCCGGGGTGCCCTTCTCCCACTCGATGCCTGCGTAGATGTCCTCGGTGTTCTCCCGGAAGATCACCATGTCCACGAGGTCCGGCCGCTTCACGGGCGAGGGCACGCCTTCGTACCAGCGCACGGGACGCAGGCAGACGTAGAGGTCCAGCTGCTGGCGCAGGGCCACGTTGATGGAGCGAACCCCCTTGCCCACGGGCGTGGTGAGGGGTCCCTTGATGCCGACGCGGTACTCGCGGAAAGCTTCCAATGTGTCGTCATGGAGCCATGTGTTCGGCCCGTAGACCGCGTTCGCCTTCTCGCCCGCGAAGACCTCGAACCACTCGATCCGACGCTTCCCGCCGTAGGTCTTCTGGATGGCCTCGTCCAGCACTTGCCGCGAAGCAGACCAGACCTCAGGGCCGACGCCATCGCCTTCGATGTAGAGCACGATCGGGTTGTCAGGCACCACCAGCTTCCCGTCGGAACCCATGGTGATCCTCTCACCGGAGGTAGGGGGCACGAGCTTCAGGTAGGTCATGGTCAGACTCCAGAAAGAAGTTTTAGCCACGAAGGGCCACGAAGGGCCGCGAAGTAAAGACAAAGAAAAGGAAGAGATAGGGGGGATCGAGGGATGAAGAATCGAAAGGGCAGAGGCTTTGCTTTTGTCTTTTCCTTCGTGGCCCTTCGTGGTCCTTCGTGGCCTCATTCCTGCTTTTCAGCCTTCGTGGCCCAGGGCGTTCAGCGCGGAGCCGGCCTTGAACCAGCCGATCTGCTTGTCCGTGAAGGTGTGCCGCGCCAGGAGGTTCACCGTTCCGCCCCCGGCCTTGTGGAGCACCACCTGCACGGGCTTGCCGGGGGCGAGGGCGGACAGTCCCACCAGGCTGACGCGGTCCAGGGCCTCGATGCGCTCCCAGTCGGAGGGATCCGCGAACGTCAGGGGCAGGAGGCCCTGCTTCTTGAGGTTCGTCTCGTGGATGCGCGCGAAGCTGCGGACGAGGACGGCCTTCACCCCCAGGTACCGGGGCGACATCGCCGCATGCTCGCGACTGCTGCCCTCGCCGTAGTTCTCGTCGCCGATGACGACGGAAGCCACGCCCTGGGCCCTGTAGCGCCGGGCGATCTGGGCGAAGGTGAGGCCCTGCTCGCCGGTGAGCACGTCCATCCCCTTCCCGGCCTCGCCGGTGAAGGCGTTGGTGGCCCCCAGGAAAAGGTTGTCGCTGATGCGGTCCAGGTGCCCCCGGAAGCGCAGCCACTTGCCGGCGGGCGAGATGTGGTCCGTGGTGGTCTTGCCCTTGGTCTTGAGGAGCACGGGCAGCTCCAGGAAGTCCTGGCCGTCCCAGGGGGCGAAGGGTTCCAGCAGGCTCAGCCGCTCACTGGCGGGATCGATCTCCACCACCACGGCGCGGCCATCCTCCACGGGGGCCACATAGCCCTCCTCGCCGGTCACGAAGCCCTTGGGAGGCAGCTCCGCCCCCTGAGGTGCCCGAAAGCGGAAGCCCTTCCCCAGGGTTCCCTTGACCGGATCGAAGTCCAGGCTCCCCGCGAAGGCCAAGGCGGTCACCAGCTCGGGCCCGGCAATGAAGGAGCAGGTCTCGGCTACGCCATCGTTGCGGCCCGGGAAGTTGCGGTTGAAGGAGCTGATGATGGACTCGGCCTTGCCGGGCACGGCGTCCGCCCGGTACCACTGGCCGATGCAGGGGCCGCAGGCGTTGGTGAGCACCGTGGCGCCCATGCGCGTGAACACCTCCAGCAGCCCGTCCCGCTCCATGGTGCGGAAGATGCGTTCGGAGCCCGGTGAGATGAAGAGGGGAGTCTTCGCCTCCAGGCCCGCGTCCAGGGCTTGCCGCGCCAAGTCCGCCGCGCGGCTCATGTCCTCGTACGAGGAGTTGGTGCAGCTGCCGATGAGGGCCGCCTTCAGCTCCAGGGGGTAGCCCTGCGCCTTGGCATCGGCGCCGAGCCGGGAGACGGGCCGCGTGAGATCCGGAGTATGGGGGCCCACCACCTGGGGTTCCAGGGTCGACAGGTCGATCTCCACGACCTCGTCGAAGAAGCGGCCGGGCTCGGCCAACACCTCAGGGTCCGCCGTCAGCAGGTCGCGCTGCGCCAGGGCCAGATCCGCGAGACCGCCTCGTCCCGTGAGGTGCAGGTACTCCGCCATCCGGTCATCGAAGGGGAAGACGGAGCCGGTGGCCCCCAGCTCGGCGCCCATGTTGGTGATGGTGCCCTTGCCGGTGCAGCTCAGGGCCTCGGCGCCTTCCCCGAAGTACTCCACGATCTTGTTGGTGCCCCCCTTCACGGTGAGACGGCCCAGCAGCTCCAGGATCACGTCCTTGGGGGACGCCCAGCCCGAGAGCCTTCCCTTCAGGTGCACCCCGATGAGCTTCGGGTGGAGCACTTCCCAGGCCAGCCCGGCCATGACCTCGCCCGCGTCCGCGCCGCCCACGCCGATGCCCAGCATGCCCAGTCCGCCGGCATTGGGCGTGTGGGAGTCCGTGCCGATCATGAGCCCGCCGGGGAAGGCGTAGTTCTCCAGCACCACCTGGTGGATGATGCCCGAGCCGGGCTTCCAGAAGCCGATGCCATACTTGCGGGCCGAAGAAGACAGGAAGGCGAAGACCTCGCGGTTGTCCTCGATCCCCTTGGGAAGGTCCTCCTGGACCCCGGACTTGGCCAGGATCAGGTGGTCGCAGTGGATGGTCGAGGGCACCGCCACCCTGGGCCGCCCCGACTGCATGAACTGCAGCATGGCCATCTGGGCCGTGGCATCCTGCATGGCCACCCGGTCCGGCCGGAGCACCAGCATGGCTTTCCCCCGGTCCCAGGCCTGGGCCTCGAAGTCATCCGCATGGGCCACCAGGATCTTCTCCGCCAGCGTCAGGGGGCGACCGAACCGGACCCGGGCCCGGGTGGCGGCGTCCCGCATGCGTCCATAGAGCCTGCTGGCGATCTCGAGGGTCATGGCCCGACCTCCTGTGCGTTGGGATTCCTTCAAGACGAGGGATAGACCCAAGGGGGGCCACCCAGCCTGCGTTCCACTTCAGGGCATAGGATGCTTGCTATCATCCCCGCATTAGATGCGTCCCTTATGAAATTCGACTATAGCAAAACCGGGTCCCTGAGGACCCGGTTTGTGGAGCTCAGCATCCCTTGCGCCTAGAATTCCGCTTCGCGGGGGGCCCGGGGATACAGGATGACGTCGCGGATGTTGGCCATGCCGGTGACGAACCGGACCGTGCGCTCGAAGCCCAGGCCGAAGCCGGCGTGGGGCACGGAGCCGAAGCGGCGGGTGTCCAGGTACCACCAGTAGGGCTCCAGCTCCAGGCCCATCTCGGTCATGCGGCTCTCCAGCACGCCCAGGCGCTCCTCGCGCTGGCTGCCGCCGATGATCTCGCCCAGGCGGGGCACCAGCACGTCCATGGCGGCCACGGTCTTGCCGTCGTCGTTCATGCGCATGTAGAAGGCCTTGATGTCCTTGGGGTAGTCCGTGACGATCACGGGGCGCTTCATGAGCTTCTCGGCCAGGTAGCGCTCGTGCTCGGTCTGGATGTCCATGCCCCACTTCACGGGATACTCGAAGGCCTCGCCGGACTTCTCCAGGAGCTTGATGGCCTCGGTGTAGGTGACCCGCTCGAAGGGGCTGTTGACGATGCCCTCCAGGGTGCTGACGGCGGTCTTCTCGATGAACTCGGCGAAGAAGGCCAGATCGTCGCCGCACTCGTCGAGCACGGTCCGGAAGAGGTACTTCAGGAAGTCCTCGGCCAGGTCCATGTTGTCCTGGAGGTCGTAGAAGGCCATCTCGGGCTCGATCATCCAGAACTCAGCCAGGTGGCGCGTGGTGTTGCTGTTCTCCGCCCGGAAGGTGGGGCCGAAGGTGTAGATGTTGGACATGGCCAGGGCCATGGTTTCGCCCGCCAACTGGCCG
Source organism: uncultured Mesoterricola sp. (assembly GCA_964479495.1). Classification (GTDB taxonomy): domain Bacteria; phylum Acidobacteriota; class Holophagae; order Holophagales; family Holophagaceae; genus UBA1801. The sequence continues at coordinate 23,714 of CAYZND010000002.1, read as the reverse complement.
GACACCGTCAGGTAGGCCTGGCGGCCGAAGAAGTCCTGACCGAAGTCCACGGAGCCGTCCTCCAGCCGGGGGGGCTTGGCGGCATCCAGGGTGGAGACCCGGAACATCTGGCCGGCGCCCTCGCAGTCGGAGGCGGTGATGATGGGCGTGTGGGCCCAGATGAAGCCGCGGCTCTGGAAGTAGTCGTGGATGGCCCGGGCGAGCACGTTGCGGACCCGGAACACGGCGCCGAAGGTGCGGGTGCGGGGCCGGAGGTGACCGATGTCTTCCCGTAGGTACTCCATGCTGTGGCGCTTCTTCTGCAGGGGATACGTGGCAGGATCGGCCTCTCCGAAGACATGAACCTCCTTGGCGATGACCTCGTACTTCTGGCCGGACCCGGCCGAGGGCACCAGCTCGCCGGTGACCTTCAGGCCCGCCCCCTGCCCCAGCCTGCACAGCCGCTCGAAGTCGGGGTGCTCGGGCTGCACCACCACCTGGAAGTCCGCCAGGCAGGAACCATCGTTCACCTGGAGGAAGCAGATGTGCTTCTGGGGCCGGACCGCCCGGGCCCAGCCCATGAGGGTCACTTCACCGCCCGCCGCTTCGCGGGCCAGGATCGCCTTGACGGTATCTCGCTTCATGGTGCTCTCCAGGTACTCGACAGGACCCCGCGTTCCGGGACGCCTGCACGGCCGGCCCGCTGGTGACCTTTCAGACTAGCGGTACGCTTGGGATTCCTCCAGCGGCGGTCGCCGGGAACGGGGGCAAGGTGACGGACCTACCGCCCCTCCTGGAACAGCCTCCCTCGCGCGGTGGCGTGGGCATGGACCACAACCAGCATGCGGACGTGGTCCTGGTGCCCGTCGGCACCGATCGAACCGATCGCTGCCTGGCCCGCTCGAATGTCCCCGCCGTGAGGGTGTTCAGGCATGCCGGCGCGGACTTCGAGATCACCTGCGTCGATCCACCGAAGCTGGTCATCTTGGGCCATTCGGACCATCATGTTCTTGAAACCAACAACAATCCGGGAGGCGACCATGGGGGTTCGAACCCTTGCTCCGATCCTCGCGTCAGGTGTGGTCCTGCTGGCGCTGTCAGCGGCCGCGATCGCCCAGCCGATCAAGGTCCTTCCCAGGAAACCTTCGACCTCGGCCCAGCCTACCGCTGCCGCGCCGACGGCCGACCAACCTTCCGGAAGGACCCTGCCCTTCGATGTCCAGGAACTTTCCGTGGAGGGACTCGCGCCCGGCGGCCTCCTGCCCGCGGACCGTCTGGACACTTCGCGAACGCTGAACATCAAAGTAAAGAACACCAGCGACAAGCAGGTGGCGAACACCGCGATGCTCCACGTAAGGCTGCTGCGGCACGACGCCCCGGTAGGGATGCATCTGATCCTCCAACAGGCGGTTCAGATCACCCTCAATCCCAGTGCCTTCCAAGTGATCTCCATTCCCTTCATCCCGGGCCAGATCCCCGACCTGGGCTTCACGCCCGCCTCCGTGGATGTCCGCTGGGCCTTCACGAACGTCAAGGCCATCAGCTGGGGTTCCACGGGTCAGGGTACCCCTGCGGCCACGGTCAAGGTTCCGGCAAGTGCCAAGGCCCAGGCGGCGCTTTCCCCGGCCGCAACCGAGAGCCTCGAGCTGCTGGAGGCCGACTGGAAGACGCGCCCGGACCTCTTCCGGGCCTCCTGGCCTTCCCCGCAGCTCACCTCGGCCTCTCCCGAAGCCGCGCTCCAGGGCGAGGTCGTCACCCTTAACGGTCGCGGTTTCGGCGCGACCCAGGCCACACGGCAGGTGGCTCTGGTGCCTGCGGCAGGAGGCCAGCCGATCATCCCCCAGATCCTCGCCTGGTCCGACGACACCATCCAGATCCGGGTTCCCCAAGGAACCGGCAGTTACCGGCTCGCCCTGGCCAATCCGTCTCTGAGTTCGGTCGTCCCAGGACCGGCGAACCCCGGGCCGAGGGTCCAGCTGGGTGTCCGGAAGATGGATGTGGTCCTCGACCTCGACGCCCTATACGGCGGAACGGGGTTCATGGCCAACGACACCGACCCCAATACACGTCCAACGTCCTTTGTCGCCCCTCGTCTCTACATCGGCCCCAAAGGCGTCGGCATGTCCGCCCAGAGCTGGCGGGGGAGGCACCTCGACGGTTTGCCCCGGGCTCTCTTCGGGGACAACAAGTCCTATGTGCTGAAACGCGAATGGAACCAGGACAAGAACACCTTCTACGACGTCAGCGCCCGGCAGTGGCTCACCTGGTTCGGGGAGGCCCAATCTCTTTCCTGGGATGAGGATGTGCTCACGTTCACCATCCCGATCAAGGGCCAGGTGAAGGAGGTGTTCACCTGGTACTTCTACAACATCGACAAGGAAGTGCCTTACGAGCACTCCGGCAGCTATGTCAGCGCCACGGACCAGCAGACCGTGACCATCCGAACCCGTCTCGCCACGCAAGGAGGCGGCACCCAGGGGCGCCACCGGATGGCTCCGATCTCCGTGGAATGCAGCCCCATCACGCTGACCTTCTCGTTCCCGCCCCAACCGAAGGGCGGGAACGCCTACGCTCAAGGATTCATCAACACCTGGGAGACGGCCAAGAAACAGGTTCCCGGCGTGGTGCAGAGCCAGTTCCTCGATCCCTATATATGGACAGGGGTCTTCGGAAACGACCTGACGGCGGAGATCGAGAAGCGGATCGGCCCCGGCCGTGATGTGCTTCGGGTCGTGGGTCGGGGCAACTCCAAGGTCACGGTCTATTATCTGGAAAAGTAACGCGATAGAGACCTTCCCCACGAAACGCTAGGCCGTTTCACCGTTTCCCGGTATCCCTGTACCTGGTCCAAGGGGCCATGGGGTCGGTGATGGAACGCAATGAACTGGAGCTCTCTGAACTGGCCATGCGTCTCCTGGTGGACCGGGCCATGGCGCGGATCGTACCGCACATCGCGACCCTGCCCGACCAGCCTGCCGTGGACGTGGTGGGCGCGGACGAGCTGGCCCAGTCCCTGGTGGAGCCCCTGCCCACCTCCGGCACGGATCTCGAAGCCCTCCTGACCCTGCTCTTCGACCACGCGATCCCGAAGTCCCTCAACACCGCGAGCCCTGGCTATCTCGCCTACATCCCCGGCGGCGGGCTCTTCCACTCCGCCGTGGCCGATCTCATCTCGGATGCGGTGAACCGTTACGTGGGCATTTGGGCGGCGGCCCCGGCGCTGGTGCAGATCGAAGCCAATGTCCTCCGCTGGTTCTGCCAGATGGTGGGATTCCCCGAGAGCGCCGGCGGCATTCTCACCTCGGGCGGGTCCATCGCCAACCTCACGGCGGTTATCGCGGCACGGGCGGACCGACTGCCCGAGGACTTCCTCAAGGGCACCCTCTACACGTCATCGCAGACCCACCACTCCGTGGAGAAGGCCGCGGCCCTGGCGGGCTTCCCGGCCCGCAACGTGCGTTCCATCGAGGTGGACGGCTCCCAGCGCATCCGCATGGATCTCCTCGCTCGACGCATCGCCGAAGATCGCGCCTCGGGTCTCAGCCCCTTCCTGCTCGTCGTGAACGCCGGCACCACCAACACGGGGGCCGTGGACGACCTCGATGCGGCAGCGGACCTGGCGGCCAGGGAAGGTCTGTGGATGCATGTGGATGGTGCCTACGGCGGCTTCTTCGTGCTTACGGAGCAGGGCCGGAACGTGCTGCACGGCATCGCGCGGGCCGACTCCATCACCCTGGATCCACACAAGGGGCTGGGCCTGCCCTATGGCACCGGCTGCCTGCTGGCGCGGGATCCAGGCAAGCTGCGGAAGGCCAATCATGCCAGTGCGGACTACCTGCAGGACATGCAGGTGGACGAGGCGAAGGTCGACTTCTCCGAGCTTTCCCCCGAGCTGTCCAGGCCTTTCCGAGGGCTCCGGATCTGGCTGCCCATGAAGCTGCACGGCATGGGTCCCTTCGAAGAGCACCTCCAGGAGAAGCTGGACCTTGCCCGCATGGCCCTTGAGGAACTCCGGAGAATCCCCAACCTCGAGATCATGGCGGAACCCCAGCTGTCCATCCTGGCCTTCCGCCTGAACCCTGGCGCTCTTGGCCTGGAGGATCTCAACGAGCTGAACCGGCGGTTCCTGGAGGCCATCAACGCCCCGGGCCGGATCTACCTGACTCCCACATTCCTGGACGGGGCCTTCGTCATCCGCATCGCCCTGCTCTCTTTCCGCACCCATCGGGACCGGTTGCTCATGGGCCTGGAGGACATCCGGAACGCCGTCATGGCCTTGCGGGGATAGAATGGGCGGATTCCCGGAAACAGTCCCGCCGTTCATGGAATCCCAAGTAACAGGAGGAACTTGCCGTGCCTGAGCTGAACGCCATCGTGACGCAGCGCATCGACTTCGCCCCGGGTCTCATGATCCTGCGCGTGACCCCGGATGGGTGGGAGCTGCCGGACTTCAAGCCCGGCCAGTTCTCGGTGCTGGGCCTGCCGGCCTCCGCACCGCGGGTGCCCGAAGCGGGTGCCGAAAACCCCGTTCCTGCGCCGGATACCTTCATCCGCCGGGCCTACTCCATCGCCTCGGCCTCCCACGAGCGGGAGTTCATCGAGTTCTACATCGCCATGGTCACCAGTGGAGCCCTGACCCCGCGGCTCTTCGCGCTCAATGTCGGGGACCGCGTGTTCCTCTCCCCCAAGGCCACGGGCATGTTCACCCTGGACCAGGTGGCCGCGGACCAGAACCTCATCTTCATCGGCACGGGGACAGGCTTGGCACCCTACATGTCCATGATCCGCTCCCACGTGGAGGCCAACGAGCCCCGCAAGTTCTTCGTCCTCCATGGCGCCCGGAACTCCTGGGACCTGGGGTATCGCACGGAGTTGTTCTACCTCCAGCGGTTCGCGCCCAACTTCACCTACGTGCCCATCATTGACGGCCCTGACAAGGAGCTCGTGCCCTGGAAGGGCCACGTGGGCTTCGCCCAGGAGCTCTGGAAGAAGGGCGTCATCGAGCAGGCCTGGGGGTTCAAGCCCACCCCCGCCAACGCCCACGTCTTCCTCTGCGGCAACCCCCTCATGATTGAAGCCATGAAGGAGGTGCTCGGCCACGAGGGCTTTACGGTTCATACGAAGCAGAACCCCGGCCAGGTCCACATCGAAGAGTTCTGAATCCCGATGATGAAAACAGAAGGGCACCGGTTCCCCGGTGCCCTTCGTGCGTACGGCGGCAAGCCGCTCAGCCCGCGCCCATGAGGGCCAGCAGCACGCCGCCCGCCACGACGCTGGCCACCTGGCCTGCGGCATTGGCGCCCATGGCATGCATGAGCAGGAAGTTGTCGAAGTCCTCTTCGTGGGCCACTTTCTGGACCACGCGGGCGGCCATGGGGAAGGCACTGATGCCCGCGGCGCCGATGAGAGGATTGAACTTCCCGCCGGTGACCACATTGAGGAACTTGCCGAAGAGCAGGCCGGCGGCGGTGTCCAGGCCGAAGGCCAGGATGCCCAGGATCAGGATGGCCAGCGTCTTGGTGTTCAGGAACTGGGTGCCCACCATGGTGGAGCCGATGGCCAGCCCCAGGAACAGGGTCACGGCATTGGCGATCTCGGCGGAGGAAGCCTTGGTGAGGCGCTCCACGGCTCCCGACTCCTTCATGAAGTTGCCGAGCATCAGCATGCCGATGAGCGGCGTGGCGAAGGGTACGAGCGTGCCCACGATGACGGTTACCACGATGGGGAAGAGGATGCGCGTGGTCCTAGAAATGGTCCGCTGGCTGTAGGGCATGCGGATCAGGCGCTCCTTCTTGGTCGTCATCAGCCGCATGATGGGCGGCATGATGATGGGCACCAGGGACATGTAGCTGTAGGCCGCCACCGTGATGGGCCCAAGCATGTGGGGTGCAAGGATGCCGGAGACATAGATGGACGTCGGTCCGTCGATGGCGCCGATGACGCCGATGGAGGCGGACTCATTGCGGGTGAAGCCCAGGGCCAGGGCCAGGAGCAGGGTGGCGAAGATGCCGAACTGACCGGCGGCCCCCACCAGCACCATCTTCGGGTTCTCCAACAAGGGCCCGAAGTCCGTAAGCGCCCCGATCCCCACGAAGATGAGCAGGGGGAACATCTCGTTGGTGATGCCCATGTTATAGAGCACCTTCAGCAGACCGTCTTCGGCGAGCATGGGCGAGAGCGGCAGGTTGGCCAGCATGCAGCCGGCACCGATGGGGATCAGCAGGAGCGGCTCGTAGTCCTTGACGATGGCTAGGTAGAAAAGCAGGCCGGAGACGGCAAGCATGACCAGGGACTGCCAGGTGACGTGGGTGACGCCCTTGAGGAGGCTTTCGACGAGTTGCGGATCCATGGGTCACTCCCCGAACGTCATCAAGGTGTCTCCATAGGCAACCGTCTGTCCGTCAGCCACCAGGATGTCGCCGATGACGGTGTCCTTCGGAGCCCGCAGGGGATTCACCATCTTCATGGCTTCCAGCTTGGCCAGGATATCGCCCCGCTTGACCCGGGCACCGGGCTTCACCTCCACGGAGAGGATCACGCCCGGCATGGGAGCCGTAAGGGCCGATCCACCGCCACCACCGGCAGGCGCGGCCTTGGGGGCCGCAGGGGCGGCCGCCTTCGGCGCAGAGACGCGCGGAGCCGCCGCACGCGGTGCGGCAGCCTGGGCCACCGGCGCCGCCGGCGCGCTTTGGTCACCCAGGGCGTTGGCCATCACCGGGGTGATCTCGGCTTCGGCCAGATCCGTGTCATCCACGAGCTGGACCGTGAACTCACGGTCATCGTAGAGCACTTCGAAGGTGTCCGAGGTGAGGTCCCGGACGTCCAGCATGTAGGTCTTTCCATTCACTTCGATCGTGTATCGGCGCATCGTGTCATCCTTTCGGGGTCCAGCCGCCCGTCTGGCGGGTGCGGCCTGCGGCGACCCATCGGCTGGCGAAGATTTGGCTTCCAGGTACGGTCATGCGCATCGACGGAGCGCCTTGGCGGCGACGCATCGCCACATGGGCCGCGATCGCAACGGTGATGGCGGCCATCACATCGGGATCGATCTCGTCCGAGCGGCGCTCGGTGACGACGTAGGACTCGGCGGGTTCGTCTTCCGCAGCGTCCCCCTCTTCACCACCTTTGAAGAAAGGCAGGTTGTCGATCTTGCCGATGAGGGTGAGCACGAGCCATAGCAAGGCCAGGAGCGCGAAGACCAGGCCCATGCCGATGAGGGTGATGTTCAGTCCGAATGCCATGTTTCCCATGTTGGCTCCCGCTACGAAGGCAGCAGCCCGTGCTTGCGCGACGGGTTGAGCTGGACCTTGGTGCGCAGCACTTCGAGGGCGCGAATCAGGCGAGGCCGGGTCTCCCGGGGTTCGATGACCTCGTCGATCTGTCCCACGTCGGCGGCCCGGTAGGGGTTGAAGAACTTCTCACGGTACTGGTCGATGAACTCCTTCTCCATGGCCTTGGGATCGTCGGCCTTCTTGATCTCCTTGCCGCGAAGGACCTTGACCGCCCCTTCCGCGCCCATGACCGCGATCTGGGCGCTGGGCCAGGCGAAGTTGAGGTCGCAGCGCAGCTGCTTGGAACTCATGGCCACGTAGGCACCACCCATGGCCTTGCGCAGCACCACGGAGATCTTGGGCACGGTGGCGGCGCTGTAGCCATAGAGGATCTTGGCGCCATGCCGGATGATGCCGTCGAACTCCTGCTCCACGCCGGGCAGGAAACCAGGCGTGTCCACGAAGGTGATGATGGGAATGTTGTAGGCGTCGCAGATGCGCGTGAAGCGGGAGATCTTGTCGCTGGCATCGATGTCGATGGCCCCCGCGAGGTGCATGGGCTGGTTGGCCACCACCCCCACGGCGAAGCCGTCCAGCCGCGCATAGCCCACCACCGCGTTGGTAGCCCAGCCGGGATGGATCTCCAGGAAGCTGTCCCGGTCGAAGACGTGGCTGATGACATCGCGCACGTCATACGCCATGCGGTCGTCCCTGGGGATCAATGTATTCAGTTCGTCGTCCATGCGATCTGCGGCGTCGTACGGCGCGATCTGGGGCGGATCGTCATGGTTGTTCTGGGGCAGGTAGCTCAGGAGCACCTTCACCTGCTCGATGGCGTCCTGCTCGTTCTCCGCCACGCGGTGGACCACGCCGCTCTTGGTGCTGTGCATCTCCGCGCCGCCGAGTTCCTGGACACCCACTTCGCGGCCCGTGACCGTCTTGATGACCTCGGGTCCCGTCAGGAACATGAAGCTGGTGTCCTTCACCATGATCACGAAGTCGGTGAGGGCCGGGGAGTAGACCGCGCCGCCCGCGCAGGGGCCCATGATCACGGAGATCTGCGGAATGACGCCCGAGGCCAGCACATTGCGGACGAAGACCTCGCCGTAGGCCGCCAGGCTGCCGACGCCTTCCTGGATGCGGGCGCCGCCCGAGTCATTGAGGCCGATGAGGGGGATGCCGCTCTCCAGCGCCAGATCCTGCACGCGGCAGATCTTGTTGGACTGGACGTAGCCGAAGGAGCCGCCGAGCACCGTGAAGTCCTGGGCGAAGACGGCGACACGGCGGCCATTGATGCGGCCGAAGCCCGTCACCACGCCATCGCCGGGAAACTGCTGATCGTCCAGCCCGAAGTCCGTGACGTTGTGGGTGGCCAGCGCGCCCAGCTCCTGGAAGGACCCCTGGTCCAGCAGGAGCGCCAGTCGCTCGCGGGCCGTGAGCTTGCCCTTGGCGTGCTGCTGTTCAATCCGCTCCGGTCCGCCGCCCTGGAGCGCCTTCTCGCGCATCTCGCGTAGTTTCACCAAGTCATCGTGCATGCAGGACTCCACATGAAAAAAACGTTTCACAGAGGACTCGAAGCATCTTCCTCCGGGCCCATCCAACCGTTGGAAAAAGTGTCAATGCGGTAACTTGCCGTATCTTCGCAATGAATTTAACAAACAGGAGAGCTGCCTGTACGGAGATATTTCGCAAATGCAATGCCTGCCGCGAAACTTTTTTTGCAACTGGAGAAATTGCGCACTTTGCTATATCCGCCTCGAATCTCGAAAGACATAATCCGGGTATGAGCCAACGCATACCCTCTGTCTGCATGCGTCGGCAAGTGTTGCGAATAAAGCCCTTTTACGACACACAAACACCCGTGCCCCTATGATGGATCTCATACCCTTCAATCCCTGAAATCCTGCATCGAAGGAAACATTCGGCGTTGCCATGCATCCTGCGATGGGTGTTGACGCCAGATCCAGCCGCAAGGACACGACATGCCCCCGATCGGACTCGCATTCACGCTGACCCTGCTGGCGGGCCTTGCCACGGGCATTGGCAGCGCCATCGCTTTCTTCGCCAAGCGCACGAACACGCGCTTTCTGGCCGTGAGCCTCGGGTTCTCGGCCGGCGTCATGATCTACGTATCCTTTGTTGAAATCATAAAGAAAGCGCAGCTCTCGCTCTCCACGATCTACGGATCCCGAATGGGCGCCTGGATCACAGTGCTGTCCTTCTTCGCAGGCATCGCCTTCATCGCCTTGGTGGACCAGCTGGTGCCTTCCGCGGAGAATCCCCATGAGGTGCGTGGACCCGAGGACATGACGGCCCCACATCATTCGGCGACCCTGCACCGCATGGGCGTCTTCATGGCCCTGGCCATCGGCATCCACAACTTCCCCGAGGGTCTGGCCACCTTCATGGCGGGACTCCAGGATCCCCGGCTCGGCATCCCCATCGCGGTGGCCATTTCCATCCACAACATCCCCGAAGGGATCGCCGTCAGCGTACCGATCTACTACGCGACAGGAAGCAAGCGAAAGGCCTTCACCTACTCCTTTCTTTCCGGGCTATCGGAGCCTGTGGGCGCCCTTCTGGGCTACTTCCTGTTGCGCACGTTCATTACGGAGGCGGCCTTCGGCATCGTCTTCGCCGCCGTCGCCGGGATCATGGTGTTCATCAGCCTGGACGAGCTGCTGCCAGCGGCCCAGCGATACGGCGAACACCACCTCTGCATCGGCGGTCTCGTGGGCGGCATGGGCGTGATGGCCGTGAGCCTGCTCCTGTTCCTCTGAAGCTGGTACCCTGCATCCATGCGCCCCGCCCTGCTCGTCCTCGACATCCAGAAGGCCTTCTTCCAACAGGACGAAACCACCACGTCCTCCCTGCGGCGATCCATCGAATACGCCAATGCGGCCATGCCGCTCTTCCGTGCGAAGGGCCTGCCCGTGGTCTGCGTGATCCACCGGGAGGACGAGGACGGCCTGGTCCCTGGCACGCCGGGCTTCGAGCCCCATGAGGACCTCCATTTCCAGGAAGGGGATCTGAGGATCGTCAAGACCACGGGCAGTGCCTTCGCGGGAGGGACCGGTTTGGGCGAAACGCTCCGCGGCATGGGCATCGACGCCGTCGTGATCGCGGGGTACTGCGCGGAATTCTGCGTGCTCTCCACCTGCCGCGGCGCTCAGGACGAAGGTTTCAAGGCCATGCTGCTGCGCGATTCCCTGGCCTCCGGACACCCGGAGCGGATCCCCGTGGTGGAAGCCATCAATGATGTCCTCAGCTATGGGGCGCTGCGCTACCTGCTGGGTTGAAAGAACCGCCCAGGCCGCGGGAGGCTCCTGCCTGTTGGCGCCAGAGAGACGATCGAGGCAGGATGGAGGCATGGAACTCGCCGACCTCCCCCCTGCCCCGGAACTTGAGACCTTCCAGTTGAAGGGCGCCTACACCGAGAAGGACATCCGCACCTTCTCGGCCTTCCTCGCCAAGCGGGTGGCGGGCACCAAGCTCTGGGCCCTGGGTTTCTTCATCCTCCTGCCCCTCTTCTATGCGGGCAACCTCCGCCAGACGTGGCCGCTCATGGCGCCCATCGGGCTGGTGCTCATCGGCTTCATCTTCCTGCTGCGCTTTGTGATCCTGCCCAACAAGCTCTATGCGTCGGCCACCCGGCTGCCGGGCATCTTCGATCCGCGATGCATCACCCTCGATGCCTTCGAGGTGGACAATCGCTCCGAGGCTGGTGGGCATCGGTTCCGCCTGGAAGACGTCAAGGAAGTGGTGGAGACGCCGGAGCATCTCTTCGTGATGGTGGCACCCAAGCAGGGCATCCCCATTCCGAAAGCGTGGCTCGGGGACGAACTGCGGCCGGGCGTCATCGTCGAGCGGCTGCTGTCCCGCCGGATGCCCCGCTAGGATCGGATCACGGCTCGTCCGGTAGCGCCAGCACGGCCCCCCGGTTGGCGCTGGTGACCAGGCTCGCGTAACGGCCCAGCCAGCCCTTGCGGATCTTGGGGGCGGGCTTCGTCCAGGCGACCTTGCGCCGCGCCAGCTCAGCCTCGTCCACCAGGACGTTCATGGTCCTCGCCGGGATGTCGATGCGGATCCGGTCGCCGGACTGCACGAAGGCGATGGGACCGCCCTCCATGGCCTCTGGGCTGGTGTGGCCGATGCAGAGGCCCGCCGTGCCGCCGCTGAAGCGGCCGTCGGTGATGAGGGCCACCTGCTTGCCCAGGCCCTGCCCCTTGATCATGGAGGTGGGCGAGAGCATCTCCGGCATGCCGGGACCGCCCTTGGGACCCTCGTAGCGGATGACCACCACGTGTCCGGGCTTCACCTGGCGCATGGCCAGGGCCGCCAGGCACTCGTCCTGGCTCTCGAAGACGATGGCCTCGCCCTCGAAGACGAAGCAGCTGGCATCCACCCCCGCGCTCTTCACGATGCTGCCGTTGGGAGCCAGGTTGCCGAAGAGCACCGCCAGGCCCCCATCCGGGGTGTAGGGCGCCTCGATGGTGCGGATGACCTTGGGATCCTGGATGTCCGCCTTGGCGATCGTCTCCCCCAGGGTGCTCCCCGTGACGGTTAGGCAGTCCAGGTTCACGAGTCCCTGCTTGCGCGAGATCTCCTTCAGGATGGCGGAGATGCCACCTGCCCGGTCCACGTCCTGGATGTGCACATCCTGAACGGAAGGCGACACCTTGCAGATGCAGGGTGTCGAAGCCGAGATCTCATTGAGGCGCTCCAGGCGGTAGTCCACGCCCGCCTCATGGGCGATGGCAAAGCCGTGCAGCACCGTGTTGGTGGAGCCGCCCATGGCCATGTCCAGGGCGAAGGCGTTGTCCAGGGAGGCCTTGGTCACGAGATCCCGGGGCTTGAGATCGCGCTTGAGCAGGTCGAAGATTCGCTGCGCCGCGGCCTTGGCCAGCTCGTTGCGCCGCGGGTCCACGGCCGGGATGGTGCCGTTTCCCGGCAGGGCCAGACCGATGGCCTCCAGCAGGCAGTTCATGGAGTTGGCGGTGAACATGCCTGAGCAGGAACCGCAGGTGGGACAGGCGCTGGCCTCGATGGCGTCCAGCTGGGCCTCGGTCATCTCGCCGCTCTGGACCTTGCCCACGCCCTCGAAGACGGTGATGAGGTCGCTGGCGGTGCCATCGGGCTTCTTCCCGGCCATCATGGGGCCGCCTGTGATGAAGATGGTGGGCACGTTCACCCGCAGGGCCCCCATGATCATGCCCGGCGTGATCTTATCGCAGTTGGGGATGCAGATGAGGGCGTCGAAGCAGTGGGCCATGGCCATGGTCTCCACCGCATCGGCGATGAGCTCACGGCTGGGCAGCGAGTAGCGCATGCCCAGGTGGCCCATGGCGATGCCGTCGTCCACGGCGATGGTGTTGAACTCGAAGGGCACGCCGCCCGCTTCCCGCACGACGTCCTTGATCATCGCGGCGAAGGTGTTCAGGTGGATGTGGCCGGGAACGATGTCCGTGTACGAGTTGGCGATGCCGATGAACGGCTTCCCGAAGTCCCCGTCCTTCACGCCCGCCGCCCGCAGGAGACTGCGGTGTCCGGCGCGCTCGATCCCCTTCTTGATGGTGTCCGATCGCATGGCCGCTCCTGCACCGATTCTACATGGCCGCAGACCCGCCCATGGATTGGGAACACTAATGCGGGGATTACACGCTGGGGCTTATGGGCCTTCAGTCGCTTCCGCTTTCCTCGTCCTGGGTGCCCAGCACGGCTTCGAATTCTGCCTGGAGTCGGTGGCTGCAACCGGGGCAGAGCCCATGCGTGAACTCCGCGTCCGTGCAGTCCATGACGTAGGCCTCCACCGCCTGCCAGAAACCCTGATCGTTGCGGATCTTCTTGCACTGGGCACAGATGGGAATGAGCCCCTTCAACGTCTTCACCCGGTCCAAGGCCTCGCGGAGTTCCTCGATCAGCTGGTCCCGCTCACGGAGGAGGGCATCATCCTGGGCTCGCAGCTGCTCCAGCTCCGTCAGCACCTGCTTGCTGAACAGGTGGAAGGCGATGCCCAGCAGGGCCGCCGTGGACATGCCGAACGCCCACAAAGGAAACTCGCGCGGATCCATCCACAGGAGATAGGTGGCCACCCAGCTTGCGAAACAGAGGGACTGGAGGAGGGCGAAGCGCCAGAGACTCTGGAAGCCGATCCCGAAGGCTGCCAGGGCCAGGATGTAGTTCATGCTCTGGTTGGATTCCCTAAGGATGGCCATCAGGGCGAAGTTGTTGCCGAGGGCGATGAGAGCCAGGAGCATCCCCAGGTTCTCCACGTGCCCGAACCACCGGCGCATCCGGCCCGCGAACACGGCGTAACCAAGCAGGCAGGCGGCGGCCACCGCCGCTTCCATCGAACAGCGGTAGGCCATCTCACGGGGCTGCTGGAACCCCAGGCGTAGGGGAATGACGAGCAGGAAGACAACGCCGAGAAAGCCCGCGACGATCCGGTATCCCTGCAGGAACTGGTCCGCCACGCTTCGGTGGAATTCCTTCCGGATGGTTCCCATGTCGCAGCCTTCCTGATCCGGCCAGTATAAAAGCATCCGGCCAGTGTTTCCCATTGCGGGAGAATGATTTCCTGGAGCCGCCATGATCATTCCCGACCTCGACGACCTGGAACTGGAATACGATGAAGACTCAGGCATCGAGGAGCTGGGCCGCCGGGTCCTCTCCCGGGGGCCCTGGTCCACGGTGGCCTTCCTCGTGAAGACCCGCAAGGCACCCGAGTCCGACTGGGAAGGGCCCTTCCTCTGGCTGCACCGCTACCAGAAGGTTCCCCAGGGGTGGAAGCTCGTGAGCCGCTTCCACACGACGGAGCCGGAACAGCTCGCGGGCCTGCTGGACGCGCTGGACGCCTGGGGACTTCACTCCGACAGGGGCTGACGGGGGGGCGGCCGGCTCGCGCGGGCGAAGGCTTCCTGGAGCACCGCGGCCAGCGCTTGCAGGGTGTAGGGCTTCTGGATGAACCCGGCCAGCCCCTGCCCGAGGAACTCCTGGACGGACTCCTGCTCGTTGTAGCCGCTGGAGAGCACGATAGGCAGATCGGGTTTCAGCTCCCGGATCGCCAGGAAGGCTTCCCGTCCGTCCAGGCGTGGCATGGTGAGATCCATGAGCACCAGGTCCACCTGTGCGATGCCCCGGTGGAACACATCCACGGCCTCCTGGCCATCGGCGGCCATGAAGACCTGCAGACCCAGGGACTGGAGCATGGCCTTCCCGGCCTCGCGGATCACCTCCTCGTCATCCACAAGCAGCACGCTCGCACGGCCCATGGTGAACACGCTCCGGTCCCCCCCAAGAGCAGGCGTCGGCTCCGCTTCGATGGCCGGGAAGAACAGCTTGAAGGTCGTGCCCTTCCCCACCTCGCTGTAGATCTTCATGCCTGCGCAGTGCCCCTTGAGGATGCCGATGGTGGCGGAGAGCCCCAGCCCACGTCCCGTCACCTTGGTGGTGAAGAACGGGTCGAAGATGCGGGCCTGGACCTCGGGGGTCATTCCGCAGCCCGTGTCGCCCACCTCCACCACGGTATACCGGCCGGGTCGAAGGTCCTGGTTGTGGAACACCTTCTTCAGGAAGCCCTCGTCCAGGGTGCGGGCCTGAGTGACGATTCGGATGGTGCCTTCCCGAACCCCGATGGCATCCGAGGCATTCGTGACCAGGTTCATGATCACCTGCTGGATCTGCGCGGCATCCGCCTGCACGTGGGGCAGCTGCTCCGCCAGGTTCAGCCGCAGGGCGATCTTCTTGGAGATGGACACCTCCAGGAGATGCACCATCTCCTGGATCACTTGGTTGAGGTCGTGGGGCTTGACCACGAAGCGCCCTTTGCCCGAATAGGCGAGCATCTGGCGGGTCAGCTCGGCGGTCCGGTGCACGATGCGTTCGAGGCTCTCCAGGTGGGGCTGGGCCGGCGATTCGGGGGAGAGCTTGGCCTGGGCGACGTTGAGGTGCCCCAGCATGGCGGTGAGCAGGTTGTTGAAGTCGTGGGCGATGCCGCCGGCGAGGACCCCCAGGCTCTCCAGCTTCTGGGCATGCTGCATCTTGCGCTCGAAGGCCAGCCGCTACGCCTCGTTCCGGCGCCGCTCCAGCTCCGAAGCGGCACGGGCGGAGAAGATCTGGAGCAGGGAGCACACCTCTTCCGGATGCTGGAGGGGCCCTCGGCTGATCACCGCCAGGTGCCCCAGCGTGAAGTCCTGGCTGCTCGCCAGCGGAGCGCCCACGTAGCTTATGGCTCCCAGCTCCTTCAGCAGGCCATCCTTTGGAAAGAGCTCCTGGACGCGGTCGGGGTAGACCCGCAGCTCGCCCTTGAGCACCTGCTCGCAGGGACTGCCCGTGAGGGGATAGCACAGGTTCTCAGCTGCAGCGCCCTCCGCGAACACCGCCAGGGTGCGAACCTGGGCGCCCTCCTCCCGGGTATCCAGCTCACCCACCAATGCGATGTCCGATTGCGTGGCCCGTCCCAGGTACTTCACCAGATCCTGGAAGAAGGAGTCCCCAGTGGCCGCGGAAACGCCGCTGGCAACGTTCAGGATCAGCTCCTCCTTGCGCTTGCGCTCCGCCAGTTCATCTTGAAGGCCCGCATTGAGGGTGCGGATCTCCTCCGTGGCCTGGGCGACTCGCTTGCGGAATACGATGACCACGCCCCAGGAGATCAGGAGCAGGGCCAGGAGGCTCCATCCGACCTTCCCCACCCAGGGGGGGAGCCCCCGGGACTGGCTCCCGTGCAGCCAGCGGTCGATGGCCCGCTGGTAGCTGGAAGTCGCATCCACCCGCCCCGCCTTGAGATAGGCATCGAGGGCGGTCAGCAGTTCGGCATTCTTCCCGTCGGCCGTGGCAAAGAAGATGTCAAAGGGGTTGAAGACCACGGGAGTTCGGACGACGTTGTATTCGTTCTCCTTGGCGTAGCCGAAGGTGCTCACCGTGACCCCGGCATCCACCTTCCCCTGGGCCACTGCCGTCAGCACCTCGGGGAAGCTCCCGTATTCCACGAACGTGCAGGAGACCTTGAAGTTCTCGCAGAGCTGCCGGAAGTGGGCACCATTCATGTCGTTGCGCATGACGCCGACCCGGTGCCCGTCCACGTCGAGAACGCTCTGGATGTGCGACCCAGGGCTCGCGTAGAGGATGCTCCACACCGTGAATGCAGGCACCTTCCCGAAGTCCAGGAACGCGTCCCGTTCCTGGGTGTAGGCCACGCTCGTCAGCAAGTCCACGTCTCCGGCGCGGACGCGCTCCAGCCCTTCCGCCCAAGTGCCCGGCACGAAGCGCAGCTCCCAGTTCTCGCGCTGGGCCACCTCCTGGAGCATGTCCACGAAGAAGCCCTGGGCCTTGCCCCCGCCGTCCACGAAGATGCCGGGCATGAAGGGGAAAGCGGCCACCCGGACCACCTTGGCGGGAGCAGCCTGGCTTATGCTCTCCGTCGCGAGCAGCACCAGCAGCCAGCACAGGCCGGACAGCCAGCGAAACAGGGAGCGGGCAGAAGAGGGCATCTGGACTTTCCGTATCCTTCCCTATCGTCCGTTTCGCCGGTGGAACTCAAATTCGGGTTTCATGAACCCTGCCCGCGATCCTTCCGCTCAGCCAGCCACATGGACCCGCGGATTCCCGAATAGAGCAGGATGGGCCCAAGGGCGGCCCCGCAGAGACGGATGGCTTCCCGGGCCCCGGGCGCACCGAAGGCGTGAACCGCCAGGTAGCCCCCTCCCAGGCCCAGAAGCAGGGCCGCCACGACGCCGAGGCAGCCGAAGATCTCATCACCACCGAAGAGGAGCATCAGGGAGGGCCCACCAAGCACACCCACCGCAAAGATGGCCACGAGCAGCCACTTGGGCCAAGCGCCTTCTGCGGAGGCGCGCGCCAGGAGGGGCATATGGAGCGCAAACCACAACCCGCCAAGGAAGAGAGCTCCCATCAGGGCGTGGTTCACGAAGCCCCTCCGATCCATGCGGCACCTCCCGGAGCCTTCATCGGCAGACCGGCCGTCAGGCATGATGTCCAGGCGAGAAGCGTACGGGGAGGATGGCCAGAGCCATGCGAGACTGGAGGATTCGATAGGTCCCGCATGCCCGATATCGCCCTCAGCCTGGTCCGCGTCTCCAAAGCCTTCGGCGCGAGCCCCATCCTCGACGACCTCTCCTTCGGCCTCATGGTGGGGGAGAAGGTGGGCCTCATCGGACGCAACGGCGCGGGGAAGAGCACCCTCTTCAAGCTGCTCTCCAACGAGGACACTCCGGACTCGGGAGAAGTGGTCCTGACCCAGGGCCTCCGCGTGGCGCGGCTCTCCCAGGATCCCCACTTCCCCGTGGAAGCCACCATCCGCACGGCCCTGGAGTGGGCCCTGGCGGACCACCGGGCCCTGATCCAGCGTCACGGTGAGATCCACGAGGAGCTGCACGCCCATCCGGAACGCGCCGATCGCCTGCACGACGAGCTGGAGCGGGTGGAGCACCACCTGGACCACATGGGTTGGGACATCGAACCCCGCCTGAAGGAAGCCCAGACCACCTGGGGGCTGGCGGACCTGGAGACCCTCGTGGAGAGCCTCTCCGGCGGCTGGCGCAAGCGGGTGGCCCTGGCCCAGGCCTGGCTGAAGGACCCCGATGTGCTGGTCCTGGACGAGCCCACGAACCACCTGGATCCGGAGCAGGTGGAGAAGCTCGAGACCTGGCTCCAGCAGTTCGAGGGCGCCCTGCTGCTCATCACCCACGACCGGCACCTGCTGGATTCGGTGGTGGACCGCATGCTGGAGCTGGACAGCGGCCGCATCGCCAGCTACGACGGCAGCTACAGCGACTACCTGCTGGAGAAGGCCGACCGTGAGTTCCGGGAAGCGCGCCTGACGGATCACATGCAGAACCGCCTGCGACGCGAGATGGCCTGGCTCCGGCGCGGGGCCAAGGCCAGGACCCGCAAGTCCAAGCTGCGCATCCAGGACGTGCTGGACCTCAAGGACGACGTCCAGGAGCGGACCCGCCTCGAGACCCGGCAGGACCTCACGTTCAAGGGCGGCGAGACCCGCAGTGACGTGCTGTTGAAAGCCGAAGACATCCGCTTCGACTATGGCAACGGCACGGAGCTGGTGGGCGGGCTGGACCTGCTGCTCCAGCGGGGGCTTCGCCTGGCCATCCTCGGACCCAATGGCTGCGGCAAGAGCACGCTCCTCAAGCTGCTCCTGGGGGACCTGGAGCCGACCTCCGGCGCCCTCGTCCGCCACCCGAAGCTCTCCGTGTCCGCCATCTCCCAGGGCCGCGCCGAGCTGGATGGGACCCTGAGCATCCTGGACAACCTGGCGGACCGGGCGTCCGTGGTGCAGGTGGGCGGCTCCACCCTCCACGCCCACGTCTACCTCACGCGCTTCGGGTTCGCCGTGGAACACCAGGGACGGCTGGCTTCGACCCTCAGCGGCGGCGAGCGGAACCGCCTGCTGCTGGCCAAGGCCATGCTGCACCCGGCGGATCTCCTGGTGCTGGACGAGCCCACCAACGACCTGGACATCCCCACCCTGCAGAACCTGGAAGAGGCGCTCATGGACTATCCGGGCACCCTGCTGCTGGTGAGCCACGACCGCTTCTTCCTGGACCAGGTGGCCACCCATACCCTGGCCTGGAACCCCGAGCGCCTGCCCCGCTGGGAGCTCTACGAGGGCAATCCCAGCACCGTGAAGCGCCTGCGCGCGGAGCGCGCCGCCGAAGTCGTGGAGCTGGCCCGGAAGGAGACTCCCAAGACGACCGCCAAAATGGAGCCAGCGAAAGCCCGGAAGCCTGGACTCTCCCAGAAGGAGGCGCGGCGCCTGGCGGAAGTGGATGCCGCCATGGCCGAGCTGCACACACGCCTCGCGGAGCTGGACGGCATCCTGGCGGATCCTGCCGCGTTCCTCTCCGCGGACGCACCCGGACACCAGGCCCTCAAGGACCGGGACGCAGCCAAGGGGGCCCTCGACGAACTGGAGATGGAGTGGCTGGAGCTGGAGGAGAAGCGGACCCCGTGAGCCCCTTCCGCCGCAACCTCCGCATCGTCGCCGGCGTCCGCATCCTGGACGCCATGCTGTTCTCCATCCCCATCATCACGCTCTACTGGCGGCGGAACGGCCTGGACCTCCAGGACATCTTCTGGCTGCAGGCCATCTTCGCGCTCTCGGTGGTGGTCTTCGAGATTCCCACGGGAGCCATCGGCGACCGCCTGGGGCGGAAGAAGACCCTGCTCCTCAGCGCCGCCATCACCGCCACAGGCTGGGCGGTCTACGCCTGGGCCCACACCTTCGGGCAGTTCCTCTTCGCAGAGGTCTACCTGGGGCTGGGCTTCGGGTTCCTCTCCGGCACCGATACGGCCCTGGTCTACGAGAGCCTGGAAGCCCTGGGGGAGCCTGAGGCCTTCACACGCATCGAAGGCCGACAGTATGCCTGGCACCTCATCGCCGAGGCGGTCGCCGCCTTGGCAGGCGGTCTCATGGCGAGCTTCCTGCCCCTCCAGGCCACCCTGCTGGCCAGCGGCGTCGCCTCCCTGGTGGCCTTCCTGCTGTGCCTGGGCATCACCGAGCCCCAGCGTCATGTGGCGCCCCATCCGAGGGGCACCTGGTACGGACTCTACAAGGTCATGCGCTTCGTCTTCCTCAAGAGCGAGTGGGTTCGCCTCGCCGTGCCCCTTATGGCCGTCTGCTCCCTGGGCACCATGCTTGGTGTCTGGCTCTACCAGCCCCTCTGGGAGGACCGCCACGTGCCCCTCTGGCTCTTCGGCGCCCTCTGGGCCGCCATGGCCGTGCCCGCCAGCCTGGCGAGCCACTACGCCCATCGCCTGGAAGCCTGGGTCGGCAAGGCCCGGGTCCTGTGGCTGCTCCCCCTCCCTGTGCTGATCGGCTATCCGCTGCTGGGCTTCCTCCCCGGAGCCTGGGCCCTGGGAGGCGTCTACCTCGTGCCCCTCCTGCGGGGCCTCAATGCCCCCCTCCTGAGCCAGTACATCCACCGGGAGACTTTCAGCGACAAGCGCGCCACCGTCATGTCCATCCAGAGCTGGCTCTTCCGCCTCTCCTACTTCGCCATCGGTCCGGGCGTCGGCTGGCTGGCCAAGCACCACGGACTCCCCGCGGCCTTTCTCGCGTCCGCGGCCTTCTGCGGGACCCTCTTCCTGGTCTTCCTGCCGCCCCTGGCCCGCAAGCTCCAGAAGGAATCCCAGGGCGCGGTTGAGGGCCAGGCTGAGCCCAGCGGCTCGGCTACCTGACGGTCATTTCGGCCAACACCCGGCTCAGCTTCTCCTCCAGCTCCAGGTCGCCCTCCAGGCGCAGGACCGGACACGGCAGCTTGGCCATCCAGGCTTCGTGGGAGGCCCGGCTCCGCATGTCCAGACCTCCGCCGTCATAGCCTTCGGCCCAGGTGATGAACGCCCGGTGGGTTGCGTGCATCTCGCCGCCCTCCTGGATCCGGTCGCCATACCGCCGGCGCTCACGGCTCATGAGTCTCGCCATGCGGAGCTCGGAAGGCAGAGCCAGGAACACCACCCGGTCGAAGGCCGGGATAAGGAAGTCCCCCCACCCCGTGAGGGACCCGCTCAGCACCCAGCCTCGGTGGCCTGACAGCGCGCCTCGGAGGCGTTCCTGCCGGGAAGCCACGGGCACGATGCGGATGAAGGGCGGCTCCGTCCTCTCCCAGAAGAAATCATCGGCATCGAGATGCGGAAGCCCCAGCCGCTGGGCGAGGAGACGGCCCAGGGTGGTGGTCCCGGAACCCGAAGCACCGAACAGGTGGATGTTCACACTCGATCCCCCACTCCTGATCCCCTGCGGGGCGCGTCGTATCGCCAGCTCCGGGTCGTGTTCCTTCAGCGTCCATCCGGATCGCAGCCCGGCTCGTCCTTCCGCTTTCCGTCCGCAGTCAGCAGGCATCCATCCGGATGCTCCACCGGCTCCAGCTGGATGGTGGCATGGTCGATCTCGAAGCGGTCATGGAGCCGGCGTGCGAGGTCATGGACCAGCCCCTGATCGGCCTGGGGCTCCACCACCAGGTGCACACTGAGCGCCGTGGAGGTGGTTCCGAGGGCCCAGACATGCAGGTGATGCAGCCCGCACACGCCCTTGGGTTCCAGCAGACAGGTCCGTACATCCCCCAGGTCGATGTGGCTGGGCACCGCGTCCAGGCTGAGATCCAGAGCGCTCCGGAAGAGGGGCCAGGTCCCGATGAGCACGATGAGTCCCACCACGAGGCTCACCGCCGGATCCAGCCAGAGCCAGCCGGTGCCGAGGATCGCAAGGCCCGCCAGCACCACCCCCAGGGAGACGCCCGCATCCGCCAGCAGATGCAGGTAGGCCCCGCGTACGTTGAGATCCTTGTGGTTCCCCCGCAGGAAGAGGAGTGCGGACCCCAGGTTGATGCCTGTGCCGATGGCCGCGACCACGATCATGGTCATGCCCTGGGCCGGTTCCGGATTCGCGAACCGCCGGATGGCTTCCCAGAGGATGCCCCCCACCGCCACGAGCAGCAGGCTGCCGTTCACGAGGGCGGTCAGGAGGCCCGCCCGTCGGTAGCCGTAGGTCCGCTTGTCCGTGGCGCGCCGACCTGCCAGCCAGGCCGCCCACCAGGCCAGCAGGAGGCTCAGCACATCCCCGAAGTTGTGAGCCGCGTCCGCCACCAATGCCAGGGAGTGGCTGCGGATGCCGTAGACCACCTCCGTGACCACGAAGGCCGCGTTCAGGAGAATCCCGATCAGGAAGGCGCGGTCCAGGCGATGACTCGATGGATCCGGCGCATGGGAATGACTGTGCGAGTGGCTGTGGGAATGGTCGTGGGACATGAACGAAGTGATCCTCGATCCACCAGGATACCGTCCGGTGGTATCCGCACCCACGCCGCGCGAACAGGACCCTCTGAGCTGCCTTCATCGGAAGACCGGCCGGACCCCTTGCTATCTTTTCAATAGCAGCTATCTTTTCCATAGCGCCTGCGGCGTCCACCCACCATGCCCTTCCCGAAGGCCTTGGCCAGCCGGAGGCTTGGGCCTTCCCAGGCAGGAGAGAACCATGCCCGTCATCACCATCGCCATGCACCCCGTTTCCAGCGACGAGAAGAAGTCGCTGATCACGGCCTTGACCACCTCGGCCGCGCAGGCCACCCGGATCCCCGAGAGCGCGTTCATCGTCCTGGTGAACGAGCTCTCGGCGGAGGCCATCGGCCTGGGCGGCCGCACCTTGAAGGAGGTGATGGCCGCCCACCCTGCATGACGGTCGAGCGTTCCGCGGGTGCCGCGGCACTGCTAGATTCGTTCTAGCCGTGCCGCGCCCCGAGGGGCGAAAGGTCTTCCCATCCACTGGCGCAGGAGTCCATGTCCATCCCGATCCCAGGCAGTCCCGTTCGCGGCTCCCAGACCGGGGCGCCGATCATGGCGCTCTTCGACCTCCTGGGGCGGCGCTGGGCCATGGGCATCCTCTGGCAGCTCAGCCGCGGTCCTGCCACCTTCCGGGCCCTGCAGGCCGCCTGCGAGTCCATCTCCCCGGCCATCCTCAACAGCCGGCTGAAGGACCTCCGGGAAGCCCAGCTCGTCGTGCACGAGGGCGAAGGCTACCAGCTCACGCCCCTCGGCCAGGAGCTCTACAAGCTGCTGGAGCCCTTTGGCGACTGGTCCTTCGCCTGGGCCCGGATCATCGCCCCCGAGCAGGCCACCCGGTGGAAGACCGAGAAGATCCGCCGTACGACGGCAGCGAAGACGAAGTAGCACCCGCGATCTACCGGTGCATTGCAGGGAGAGGGAAGCATGACCTTCGTGTCAGGCAGGAAACCCAAGGTTGATCAGGACCTCCCGGCCCTGTGGTTTTTCGTGGACCGCGGGCGCGTGCTGGTGCGCCCGGGGACTGACGGTCCCGCCTTTCCCGACTCCGATGTCCTTCGGTCCACCAACCTCGACCTATCCGCTGGGCGCTATATCGGAGCGACAGGTGAAGCGGCCTGCCTGCTGGCGCACGGGGATGCGTCGAAGCCCGCTCCCGCAGGCCTGGAGTGGGTGGAGCTGCGCCCGCTCTGGGGCGCCCTTCCGGAGGAGCTGTTCTGGATCGCCGGACGGGCGAACCACCTGGCCGACTGGGATCGCGCACACCGGCGCTGCGGCGCCTGCGGCGCGGAGCTCACCCTCCAGGAGGACGAGTGGGCCAAGACCTGCCCATCATGCAGTCAGACCTACTACCCGCAGGTCAGCCCCGCAGTGATCGCCTCCGTGGTTGATGGCGACCGCATCCTGCTGGCGCGCAACCGGCGCTACCGCTACCCCTTCTTCAGCGTGCTCGCAGGTTTTGTGGAACCGGGAGAGAACCTGGAGGCCGCCGTCCACCGCGAGATCCGCGAGGAGGTCGGTGTCGAGGTCAAGAACGTCCGCTACTTCGGCAGCCAGCCGTGGCCCTTCCCCAACTCGCTCATGATCGGATTCGTCGCCGACTACGCCGGCGGCGAAATCACTCCCGATCCCACCGAGATCCTCGAGGCCCAGTGG
>CAYZND010000001.1:41571-45595 GCA_964479495.1 uncultured Mesoterricola sp. | reverse complement strand
CTCTACATTGCCAAGAGAGACCAAAAGGCTGTAGCGCCCTTGGTGGCCTTCCTTGAGGTCTACCCTGAAAGCCCCTGGCGGGCCTCTCTGCTTTCCAACCTGGGATGGGTCTACCGGCAGGAAGGCCGCCTCGGCCGAGCCCAGAAGGCGTGGCGCCAGGCTTGGAATCTGTC
The DNA here is from genome assembly GCA_964479495.1 of uncultured Mesoterricola sp. Lineage (GTDB taxonomy): Bacteria > Acidobacteriota > Holophagae > Holophagales > Holophagaceae > UBA1801. Next base: position 45,422 of record CAYZND010000001.1, on the reverse strand, counting down.
CAAGTCTGCAAAGGAAAGCCACGAACGAGCCGTGGCGGATTGGAGTGTCGCGAACCTCGCCGACCTTCTGGGACGAGTGGGGAAGCGCGAAGAGCTGGCGGCTCTGCTGAAGGAAACAAAAAATAGGACCATGCCCGGAACGGCGGGATCTCTCCTCCTCTCCTCCACCCAACAGCTTGCCGCCATGGAACAGGATCCTGTCCATACGTTCCGATGTGGACCTGTGGCCCTTGGGGATCTGGCCGAAGCCCTCGGTCAAAAAGACAAGCTCATTCAAATCGAAAGCATGATGGCAGGTCCGAAGGGGACGAATCTCGCCCAGATTCAGAAATGGGGAAAGGGCCTAAACATAGATCTAGTGGGCATTCAGCTTGATCGCAACGCGTCCATTCCGGTACCTGCTCTGCTCTATTGGAAGGCTGGACACTTTGCCACCGTATCCAAGGAAGAAGGGGGACGCTACTTAGTGCAGAACTACCTCGCGGGCGAGGATAAGTGGATCTCCAAGGAGGTGCTGGTTGAGGAAATGGGATCCATCGCCCTGGCCACCAAGCAGCTGGCAAATAGGCACTCCTGGAGGGGAGCGCCTGCCTCCGTATTGTTGAGGGTATGGGGAACGGGAACTACAAGCGGTTGGAGCGATGAGGGTACGAGCATAGGACAACCGAAATGCCAAGCTGCAAAATGCCCAAATGGAATGGCCATCTATAGCTTCTATGCCACTCAGATCAGTCTCCTTGTGGAGGATATTCCCATCTGGTACACGCCGCCAGTGGGGCCCGCCGTCAATTTCCACGTCTATTACAACCAGCGGGATCTCAAGCAGCCCCAGACCTTCACATACTGGAATTTTGGATCGAAGTGGACCATGGACTGGCTGTCCTATATCACGGATGATCCGGCCAATCCGGGACTGAACACCTCCGTATATTTGCGGGGAGGAGGGATCGCGAATTATGCGGGGTATTCCTCCACAACTGGAGCTTTCGCGCCGCAGTATTACCATCATGACGTGCTGGTCCGGACTTCTTCCACCAGTTATGAGCGAAAGCTCCCCGATGGGTCTAAGGAAATCTTCGCGGCTCCGGACGGAGCGGTCGCGCCCCGGCGAATCTTCATGACCCAGATCGTTGATCCAACCGGAAAGGCTTTGACCTTCGGGTACGATGCCCAGCTGCGCCTCTCAACGATCACGGACGCCCTAGGCCAGGTTACGCAGGTGAGCTATGAGTTGGCCTCGGATCCCTTGAAAGTGACCAAGGTGACGGATCCCTTTGGTCGTACCGCCCATTTTCAATACAACCCCGCGAACCTGCTGAGCGCCATCACGGACATGGGCGGGATCACCTCGGGGTTCCTCTATGGGCCGACCACCGCGGCTCCCACCGTTGGTACGGATTTCCTGAACACGTTGATCACTCCTTACGGGCAGACCACGTTCACCGCCGGCACGAGCGGGTCGACGGACAGGTGGATACAAGCCACGGATCCGATGGGTCAATCTGAACGGGCCGAATACCACAACTACACAGGATCCATCCTTGGTTCTGATCCGGTGTGTCCCTCCGGGTTCAACAACAATTATCTCTACTATCGGAATACGTTCTACTGGGACAAGCGCGCCATGGCTTCGGGTGCTGGGGATTGGAGGCAGGCGAAGATCTATCACTTCCTCCACAGCGGCCAAAATTCGGGCTACACATCACCCCTCCTCGAAAGCACCAAAAAACCTCTGGAAAGCCGTGTTTGGCAAGGCTATGGCCAAGCTGCGTCCCGCACTCATGCGGAGGGTTCTGTTAGCCAGCCTATGACCGTCGCAAGGATCCTCGACGATGGCACCACCCAGCGCACGCAGACCCAGTACAGCGCCATCGGAAAGGTCACGAAGTCCACGGATGCCGCTGGGCGCGTAACTTCCTATACCTATTCCCCCGATGGTCTGGACCTGTTGGAAGTTAGGAACACAACGGGTACGGGTAACGATCTGCTGGCGAAGTATACATACAACACTCAGCACAAACCCCTGACGGTCATGGATGCGGCGGGTCAGGTGACCTCGTTCTCCTACAACGCGGCAGGGCAGATCCAGACCATCACCAATCCCAGGAACGAAACGACCACGTTCACCTACAGTCCAAGCGAAGGTGGTTACTTGATGACCATCACCGGGACTGTGGCGGGTTCCACCACTAGCTTTTCCTATGACGCTTTCGGTCGAGTTCAGACGGTCACCGGGCCCGATGGGAATATGGTCGCCACGGAATACGACAACCTCGACCGCCCCATCAAGGTGACCTACCAGGATGGAACCACCGAGGCCATGGCCTATGACAAGCTCGATCTGGTAGGGAAGAAGGATCGGCAGGAGCGCTGGACCACCATGAGCTACAACCCCCTGAGGCTTCTGTCAGAAGTTCAGGATGCAGCAGGGCGCGTGACACGCTTCGACTGGTGCAATTGCGGAAGCCTGGAACAGTTGACCGACCCCTTGGGACGCATCACCAACTGGTGGCGGGACATCCAGGGCCGCGTGATCGGCAAGCAGCTGAACGACGGAACGACCACCAACTACAGCTACGACTCCGCAGGGAGATTGACCCAGCGCCTGGATGCCAAGGGACAGATAACCGAGTATCAGTATTTTGCTGACAATAATCTGAAACAGGTCAGCTACCCCAACGCTCTGAAATCGACGCCAACCGTGAGTTACGGCTATGAGGTGCGCTATAACCGCCTGGCTTCCATGGTGGATGGCTATGGCACGACTGCTTACACGTACTATCCCGTCACCGCCACACCGACCCTGGGCGCAGGGCGCCTGGCCACGGTGACGGGTCCCTTCCCCAACAGTGCCATCTCCTACGTCTACGACGAATTAGGCCGGGTCGGTAGCCGGGTCATCAACGGTGTCAGTGAAACGCGGACCTTTGATGCCCTGGGGCGTGTCGCCGCCGTGAACAATCCCCTCGGAACCTTCCAATACTCGTATCAAGGTTCAACCGGCCGTCTGGACAACATCCTGCTGCCAAATAGCCAGAAGACGGTCTTCGCCTATTTCGATGCCACCCAGGACAATCGGCTGAAAGGGATCTCGAACCTGAAGAACGATGACAGTGTCATCTCGGCCTTCAACTACGAGTACAACCCCGATGGCGCCATCAAGACCTGGAGCCAGCAGGCGGATGCCCAGGTTTCCAACGTTTATACCTTCTCGTACGATGCGGCAAACCAATTGATCGGTGCGGTCCTGAACCAAGGCGGCCCCACCGGTGCCCTGATCCATCAGTACGCCTACGGGTACGATCTGGCTGGAAATCGCACCAGCGAACAGATCGATGGCGATGTCACCACCGCCGACCACAACGAAACCAATCAGTTGATGTCACAGCGGAAGTCAGCCGCCACCGCAGCGAAGGTGATGAATCCTTCGGTGGCGCCCACGGAAAAGACCCCTGCGACGCTTCCCGTCAAGAAGAAGCCGCTCGTGATCCCGGTTCCCCAGAATCCCTGATTCGGTTTGTGCTTCCCCCTGCCCGCATCCCCTAGATGGTTGAGGTCACCTTGCGCGTTTATGCTGAAATTCCCCATTTGAAGCAGATCCTGGTCTGGGCTCGCCCCCGCTGCACCAGGTTCCTGCTGAGTGTTTTCAGCCTCATGCCCATCCGGCGCCTGATTGCCATGCCGCTGGTCGTCCTGCTGCTCTGGCAGACGGTGCAAGTCCCGCTATCGGCGAGAGGAATCCCCAACACGAAGGTTGCCCTCGTGACCCAGCTCCTGGCGCAAACGCCGGCGGATGTGGACGCGTCGGGTTCGTACACCTCTTCGAGCTACGGCAGAAGCGCACTTTTCTA
>CAYZND010000001.1:17948-41471 GCA_964479495.1 uncultured Mesoterricola sp. | reverse complement strand
ACCGCGACCTATGCCGCAAACGGCCTTACATTCGCTGGAAGAGATCACTACGGGAGTTTCACAGCGACCAAGCAAAGCACGGCGATCATCCGTGTGATTCCCAACCAGTCGATCTTGAAGGTGGGGACCAGCCTGAGCATCGATGGGCTGGTGGGTGGCGTGCCTGACAAGAGCATCACCTGGAGCACGACAGGCGGAACGGTGACCGAGGGAACCTTCACAGCTCCCACGACGCCCGGAGTCTATACCGTGACCGCGACAAGCAACGCGCAATCCAGCGTGAAAGCCACGACGGTCATCCAGGTGACGGTGGACGGGAACATGGACGCGTCGGGTTCGTACACCTCTTCGAGCTACGGCAGAAGCGCACTTTTCTATCAGCGTGGCGCGTCGGTTTCCGGGGACTACACCGTCAACGGGACGAAGTATGCGTTCACAGGAACGGTAAGCGGGTACACGCTGACGGGAACGTACGGCGCTTATACTTTCACCGCGACCTATGCCGCAAACGGCCTTACATTCGCTGGAAGAGATCACTACGGGAATTTCACAGCGACCAAGCAAAGCACGGTTAGCCTTCGCCTTTCACCCTCGAATCCAAGGGCTTTGAAGTCCGGTGACACGATCAACTTCACCGCAGACGTAGCCGGAAGCTTCAATAAACAAGTCTCTTGGTCCACTTCCGGCGGAACGGTCGTGGACGGATATTACACAGCCCCAGCTCAGATGGGCATCTACACCATCACAGCCAGCAGTCAGGCTGACCCGACGATAAACGACAAAGTCAACATATACGTAAACACTTGGGAACGCCCTTACGCTTCCTGGAAATTCGATGAAGGATCCGGATTCGTCGCCGCCGATGTTTCAGGACACGGCTTTGTCGGGACTCTTTACAATGGGGTAGCCTGGGCAGCAGGAAAGACCAACACGGGTCTTGCTTTCAATGGCAAGACCAGCTACGTGGGTATCCCCTTTACCAGCCCCTTCGATGGCCCCTTCACGATCTCGACCTGGGTGAATCTCTCTGCGGTGAACAGAGGTGTAGATAATCCGATCCTGTTCCATGGCACGACCTCCACGAACCACGGTTTAGTGCTGTTGGAACAAGGCGGGCATGCCATCTTCGGTTTCTATAACGATAGCCTTACCAGCAACGCCATTCTTCATGCGAATCAGTGGGTCCATTTAGTCTTCACATACGACGGATCTAACCGGAGGATCTACATCAACGGCACCCTGGATGCGGCTGATTCCGGCAATCAGTACTTGGGTGAGGGAAGTTCCTTAACGCTTGGTCAATGGCCTTGGGCCACTCAGCACACGTTCCAAGGCGTTTTGGATGAAATATGTGTTTTCGACCGTTCCCTAGTGGATGCCGAAGTCGCAGCTCTCTATGGGTCGACCGTCAACCTCCTGGTGACTCCGCACGCGTCAACCATAGCCGTTGGCCAATCCCAGACCATGACGGCCTCGGTCACCGGAAGCCCCAATGCAACGGTCACTTGGGAACTGCCCGACCCCAACAGCGGTAGCATCACGGAGCAGGGCGTCTACACCGCCCCCGAAACTATCCCCAGCACCGGCGCGACCTACCGCATCGTTGCCCGGAGCATAGTCGATACGTCCCTGACGGATACCGCGTACGTAACCATCAAGCCCTTCGTCCGCGTAATACCCGGATCGATGACGCTTCCGGCCAGCGGCACCTATCCATTCCAGGCCGAAGTGACCGGATTAACGAATGCCCAGGTCACCTGGTCAGCTGGCACCGGGACCTTCAACGGGAACACCTACACGGCTCCCTCCGAAACATGCACCGATACCATCACGGCCACCAGCGTGGCCGATGCCACCAAGAGTGCCACGGCTATGGTGACTGTGGCCTTGGACACCCTAGCGGCTGATGCCTTTTTCCCCTTCGAGGAAGGTAATGGGTCGACCACCGGAGATGCCTCCGGGCATGGAACCCTCGGCACCCTCGCGAACGGGCCCCAGTGGGTGGATGGAAATTTTGGAAAGGCGCTGAATTTCCAAGCCTCGAACGCAGCGGTGACCTTGAATCCAGTCGTTTCATTGGGCAGCGTTTGGACCATTTCCGCTTGGTTCCAGTATCCCTTCCCTAACACCGGCGCCTATCACACCCTCACCCGGAGTAAAACAGCGGATCATCAGATCCTCATCAGTCCTGATCAAATCAGTCTAGGGAGTTATAAAAACAGCGGCTCTTCGTTCATGGACAGTGGCTTCAAGATGAGCACCCTCAGCGCTGGGTGGCACCAGGTGGCTGCGGTGGGAACGGGTGGTACGACTCAGTTCTACATGGACGGGAAACCCGTGGGGAACCTCATCCCTTGGCAATCCACGACGGATGTCTATGCCATCGGAAACTACCAGGGTGGTGGTCAGCCTTTTGGGTTTGTCGATGAGGTCAAGGTCTTCCGTCGCGCCCTGACTCCTTCTGAAATCACCACCCTCTACGCCTCAAAGGTAACGGTGGGCCTCAAGCCCGTCAGTACGACCCTGATCCTGGGACAATCTCAGACTTTCACGGCCAGCGTCGCCAATTCCCTCGACCAGACGGTCACCTGGGAATTGCCAGATGCCAACAGCGGCAGCATCACAAGCGATGGCGTCTATACCGCGCCTTCGACCATTCCTTTCGAAGGCACGGTCTACCGCATCGTGGCCCGCAGCCAGGCGGATCCCACGAAGTTCGCGTCGGTATCAGTGACCGTCAAGTCGCCTATCGTGATTTCCCCGAGCGTTATCCTCGTGGCTCAGGGTGCAACTGCCACCTTCACCGCCGTAACCACTAATCTGGCCAGCACGGCTGTGATCTGGTCCGTGAGCGAAGGCGGCGGCACCATCAATGCCACCACCGGGGCCTACATCGCTCCCTCCATGCCGGGCACATACACCATCACGGCCACCAGCGTTTCGGATCCAACTAAGAAGAACACCGCCACGGTCATCGTGCCCCTGGGAATCAGCATCGTGCCTTCAAAGGCGGTCCTTCTGACAAGCAGCAAGGTGCAATTCAGGGCCCAGGTCACCGGTTCCACAAATACAGCCGTGAACTGGAACGTCTGGGAACCCACAGGCGGCAGCATCTCGAACACCGGGCAATATTCGGCTCCTATGAACCCCGGGATCTACCACATCAGCGCCACCTCCCAGGCCGATACCAACGCTGTGACCACGGCCAAAGTGACCGTGGTCAGGGACAACACCTATATGGTGGATCCCGAACACATCACCGTGAGACCGGGCGCCAAGGTGTCCTTCAAGGTTCTCGGACCCGATATCTCCACAGCCAAGATCACCTGGCAGACCGGCGGCGGCACCATTACAAGCTCGGGCGTCCTGACCGCTCCTACGAACACGGGAACCTTCACCGTCCTCGCCTATGTCACCACAGACATCACCAGGGTGGTGTCCTCCACCGTGACCGTGACGACCACCGCCCCCGTGGATTCCGTGACCGTCACTCCTTCAGAGATCGAACTGAACAAGGGTGGCACAACCACCTTCACCGCCCAGGTGAACGGGGGAATCACCGGGACGGTCACCTGGAGCGTGGTGAGCACCAACGCGGGGACCATCGACGCCAATACCGGAGCTTATTCCGCTCCCGATGCCTTTGGAACTTACACCGTCAAGGCCACCAGCACCGAGGACAGCACCGCCTACGGCACCGCTACGGTGACCGTGAAGGCCTTCGCCGGAACGGACAAGACCTTCACCTACGATGAGAACGGCAACATGACCGGTGATGGGGAGCGGTCCTTTGAGTGGGATGCCGAAAACCGCCTCATAGCCGTCGTCATCACCACCACCGGACACCGTTCCGAATTCGGCTATGACGGACTTGGCAGGCGCGTGATGATTCGTGAACTCGACCCCGACGCGAACAAGACCCTTCAGGTCACCTCAGACAAGAAGTATCTCTGGGATGGCGTCGAGATCGCCGAAGAACGCGACACCACCGGTGGTATCGTGCAGAAACGGTTCTATAGCCAGGGGTTCATTGACAACGACGGAACGAAGCTGTTCTACACGAGAGACCACCTCGGCTCCATTCGAGAGCTGGTGGACATGAGCCAGACCGTAAGGGCGAGGTATGACTACGACCCCTATGGACGACCCACGAAGATTTCCGGCGATCGAGACAGTGCGTTCCAATATGCAGGGTATTTCTGGCATCCGCAGAGCGGGTTAGATCTGACTTGGTTCCGCGCTTACGACCCGAATCTGGGTAGATGGATTAGTCGGGACCCGATCGGAGAAAACGGCGGAATTAATCTCTATGGCTATGTTGAAAATGATCCAATCGGCTTTGTTGATCCGTACGGTCTTTGGACGGCGATCAATCCACTATCGTGGCTGGATGGTGATAAGTATCAAGGCGCCGGATTCGAATTTTTCACATATGACGACTATTTAGCGGCTGCTGGAGCGACACTAGATGGAATGATTCCGTTCGGGAATCCGTTCTCGGATCTGTACAATCCCTGCGAGACAAAATATAAAGTCTCTAAAGCACTGGGTGGTGTATCCGCAGCATTAATAGCCGCAGCTGGAGGCGCAGCCATATATGAACTCGTCGGTGGAGCGGGTTCCTCAATTCAGTTTTTTGCCAAAGGTGGAAATGCATGGCACCTTGGTCTTGAAACAGCAGATAAGTGGAATCTGATACATATTGGAATGCATCCCACTTTTGGCTTCCATTTGGCAGTAGGAGCCACAGGTGCATATAAAGCCGCATGGCATTTGTATCTATGGTTTGCTCCATACGTATATAACAATCAATTGTATACCTATATAAACTATAGAATTTTCCGATAACTCAAGAAGTTCAGATTGCGACAAGGTGAAGAGATGCAACTGGCTATTTCTACAAAAGAAATTCCGATTGAAATTTCTAAAGCTGTTGGAATGCTAACAAATCACGCTAAATTGCGAATTGCATCAATGAATCACGATTTGGATAAGCATGAGTTTACTTGTTTACTGCGAGTGCCAAAACAAAATTGGAATCAAAAGACAAAAAAGCCATTTTGGCTACCAGGTAAAACACAACAGCCTGAAGAACATATTAAATTGAATATTAGAATAAATAATGTTGAGAAAATAGAAATAAAAAAATAAAGAGAAATTGTGGGTAAGTCCAAAAGAGTATTCGCCATACTTAAAAAAATGCGATTCAGTGGTTTTTGAAGAAATTGAACTATTGTTTGGAATTCAAGTTTCTGAAGATAAAATTTACTTTTGTTCTGTCGAAGAAGATCGTGGTGACTTATTTCTAGAGGTTCAACTATTTGTATCAGAAGTAATTATTGATGTAGCCGAGGACCACGACTTGTGCCTCGCCAAAACCTCAGTAAGGTCCAATACGGAGTCCTATGGCGCAGGATAGCTGGCGCGACCTGATTGCCCTTCGCGCAGATTGTGTTCCATTCACCTCGCCACAACTTCAGCCCTCATCGTGAAAGCGGTGGGGGCTGTGTGTTGACGCTGGAAGGCTCCAGGATCTGCGGAGTGAGGAAACTCTGGTTGGGGGCTGGTGGAATGGTTCGGCGGGTCTGGGGTGAGCTGTCTTTCTGCCCGTTGAAGCCCATTCATCGGGTAAGGAATACACTGAAGACCGATCAGGAAATGGGTCAGGGCGATATCGATGTTGGAATGGTTGAGCTTGCGATCTTAGCTCGCCCCGGCGTCCGGTTCCGTCGGTCTTCTCTGTATGCAGGAAATTCGACAACCTCTCCAGCGCTCTTTACTCGCTCAGCAACAAAGACATCCAGTGGCGCTGGGGTGCCGGTGTGCTGTCGTGCAGTGGGCTCAGAGAGGTCATGGAGCCTGCCTGTTGCGGTCCAACGGCTACCTTGCAGGCTTCTGGGGTGGCTGCTGCTGCCCTGCATACCCCAGGAATGCCCATCGGATCTGAGCAGCCTTATCGGGCGGGCTGCATTTCCGTAGGGATGGAATGGGTGTGATATTGGTCACACCGCAAGTTCCCTCATGACAGGCGTGGCGATGGGCTCCGGGACTGACCTTCAAATCATTAGATAGGTACTTCGGCATGGAAATTTTGATCGTTAGATGGTCATATCGTCAGAAGCTACAATGTTGCCCAACGCTGATGCCGAGAGGTCCCTATGCCCAAGCCCAAAGTCGAGAATGCCCAGAAGATCAGCCTGAATCTCCCTGCCGAGGTCACCAAGCGTCTGAAGATCGAAGCAGTTGAACGTCAGACGATCGAAGCCTTCATCGTACGGGACGCCCTGCTGCTCTATTGGAAGCTGCAGGAGGCAAAGCGCCACCTGGAATCTGTGGCGGAGCAGTCCAAGGCGGGGAAACACCTTCATGAACTGGACTTTAGGGGTCCCTACTCCCTGTCAGAGAAGCTGGAGATCCTGGAAGCCCTGCATCGATCTGAGAAGGGAGGTCAGGCATAACAAGTGGGTGCCCCGCTGTTTCTCCAGCGCAGACACCCGTAAATTGGCAACCTCAGACAGCGGTAGAGCCCTCAAGCCGCCGCTGCACGAGTTGCACGATTGGACTCCCAACGCATCCTTGCCATCGCCAGGGTTTCGGCATTAACGCCCTCGTAGATGGTCTGACGAGCCTTCCCATACAGACGACGCTTCAGGATGATGCGTTCCTTCCGAATGGCATGGGTGATCGCCTCGCCAAACACTGCGCGCCACCCCTGGGGGAGTTCCACGCCTATCTGATCCTGGAATGCAGCGTAAAGGTCAGCCGCCATCATGAAGGTGCCTGTGCCTTGTGATGGGAGGAAGGTCAGCATGTCGATGAAATCCGCCAACGACCAGCGCAGTTCTTCCTGCCGGACAAGGATCTTGTAATCCAGTACGCCTTGCTGCGGGATGTCATCAAGAGCATCGAGGCATGCGTGGTAAAGCTCCTGAGAGGTCCATGGGCACGGTTTTCCTTCCTGGTCCTTGCATCGCTCGTTCCAGGATTCCCTTCCGGGTGCCTCTTTGGTCAGCAGGTATGCAGCCAATGGTGGATCGAGGTCCAGGTACGCAACCAGATGCACCGCGACCTGATACAGCTGCCGTTTCCCACCCGAATGCGAAATGGAAACGGGCGCTTTGTGGCGAAGGTATTGCTGCGCGCGCATGATCCGATCTTCGAGCGGACGCAGGCAGATGAAGAACGGTTCTGGATTTCTGTAGATTTCAAGCTGCGGTGCCAGATCCATGGGATTCAGCAACGGAGGATCGACCCACGGCGTCAACGGCGCATAGATCCCCTTGGGGGTGACCGATCCCGGCGCAACCATGAGCGTCCGTGGTCCGAACTTGAAGTCCCATGCCTGCACCACCTCGTCTTCCTTTGGATGGCAGACGTGGTTCTTGAGGAGAGGGGATGCCAGCTCATCCGGAAGCCTGAAGGCGGCGTGTAGCCCGCCAGATGGCGTTTGGACACGGGGTCCGGTGATCCAGCGGCTGGCGCAGAGATCATCCAGTCGTTCGAGCATGGGCGGTGCGTCGAACCCATCCGGGATATCAAGATCCAGCACCCACAACCCATTTCGAACGAGGTATCCAACCGGTTTGCGCTGGCGCAACCACCCTACGGCTAGGTCAAGCCGAGATTCGCCACGTTGGGCATGCAGGTTCTCGTAGTAGTCCCACGTCCTGGCGGTGTGCTTGCTGCCGCTTGCCAGTTCGACCCACACGACGTTGAAGGCTGAGATCCCTTCCAGGTGATCCATGGTGAAGGGAGGGAGGTCAAACATGGATCCCTCCCATGGAGGTGGGCTGGCTGCCGGGTTGGCAGGGTGTGGCTATCTGGGTGATTTCCATAGAGGGTCTCCATCGGCAGCATCCTCGCTGCACGGGTACCTACCACCGGTGATGGGTGGTAACCGGAGTGGGGATACAGATGGATACGGGAGAGCTTCTAAAGCAGGCGTGTTGCAGAAGTGTCTTGGGGGAGCTTCGCTCCAATGAAGCGACCCTTCTCTCTACCTAGGCGCTCATGAATGCAAGACAGGACCAGAGTCCGAACACCCGTAGCCCATCAGCCGCATATGACATCAACCCTCATCGCGTGGAGGGCTGACTTTCACACACAGCACATTCACTGAAAGCAGGAATACAAGTAGACCGCCCCTATGTGTTCCTGAGCTGTCAGGTAGGCAGCGGCTAACCAGTGCCCCCAGGGTGCTTACAGGATTGGTTCAAGGTGCTGACGAACGGCTGACAATGGGGCTGACCTTGATAATGGCGAAGCAGCTTACGACTCTGAAGCTGCCAGATACCTGAAGGCGTCAGCACGGTCCATCCGTAGCTGAGTTCTGAGATGAGCAGGCAGCGGCGCTCCTACATGGGGGGCGGCGTCAGCTCTGTCCACTCAGGAAGGTCAGCAGGGCGTTTTGTGAACAGCGGGGACCCACCGTAACCAGTTTGGAGGTGATCGATGATGCGAAAGATGGGCAGCAGCCACTATCGAGCCTATGGGTATTGCCGGGTCTCTACTCCAGGGCAGGCGGACTTTGGTGTGAGCCTGGAAGCCCAGACGGAAAAGATCCGTGGATGGTGCTCCATCAACGGCTATGAGCTGGTCCAGGTCCACGTGGACAGGGGTCTGAGTGGTGGACGCTGCGACAACCGCCCCGCGCTGCAGGAGACCTTGCAGTGCATCTCCCGTGGCGATTCCCTCGTGGTCTACAGCCTCAGCCGCCTTGCCAGGAACACAAGGGACACGCTGACCATCGCCGAGACGCTGGAGCGAAAGGGCGCCGATCTTGTGTCCCTATCCGAACGGATCGATACCACCTCTTCCACGGGAAAGATGGTGTTCCGCATGCTGGCGGTCCTCAGTGAGTTTGAACGGGACGTGATCTCGGAGAGGACCTCTATGGCGATGGTCCATCTCCGCAACTCAGGCAAGTACACCGGAGGCTTTGAACCCTACGGTTACCGATCCGAGGGCGGAAATCTTGAGGTGGTAGCTGAGGAGATGAACGTGGTCCGGGAAATCCACCGGCTACGAAACGAAGGAGTCTCCTTGCGATCCATATGCAAAGCCCTCACCGCCCAAGGCATCACCACACGTGTGGGAAAGCCGTTCGTGCCGGTCCAGATCGTCCGTGTCCTGAAGTGGAGCCCGTCACCTGACCTCAGGAACGCCGTGGAAGGAGGCAGCCATGTCTAACAGCCTCCTGAAGGTGAACCAGAGTTCCAGGAAGCCCAAGACCAACGGGCAGCCTGCAGCCGCTCCCAAGCTCACCCGGAAGGGCATCGAGATCGTGCAGACCCCTCCTCCTGCGCCTCAGCTGCCTCCAGAACCCCTTCCAGCCCCTGCGATGGTCCAGGAGGTGCCTCCAGCCCCTCCAACGCCTGTAGAGGCTCCTGAGGACATCCCGATGGAGATCCAGGGCAAAGACATCCTGATCACCCTGGATACCCGGACCTATCGCGTAAGGGGTTGGGACAAGCCATCAAGCAGCGAAGTCCTCAAAGTCAATCTGTGGGTGTCTCAGGATGATCGTATCTACGTAGATACCCTTGATCTCTTTCAGTCGAAGACCCGAACCCACTTCGCCCGGCAGGCGAGTACGGAGCTTGGGACTTCAGAGGAGAGCGTGAAAGCTGACCTCACGAAGGTGATACGCGTCCTGGTCAAGATCCAATCAGAGCAGCTCACGAAAGCCCTCGCCCCCAAGGATCAACGTCCCCCCATGTCCGACACGGAACAGGCGGAAGCCCTGGCGCTGCTGAAATCTCCTGACCTCACCCGGCGCATCCTGAAGGACCTGGACAGCCTGGGCATGGTAGGCGAGGAGTCCAACAAGCTCACCTGCTACCTCGCCATGGTGTCCCGGCTGCTGGATCGTCCGTTGGCGCTGCTGATCCAGAGCGCAAGCGCGGCAGGCAAGACCTCCCTCATGGATGCCGTGTTGAACCTGATGCCCCCGGAGGACCTGGTTCGTTTCTCTGCCATGTCCGGGCAAAGCCTGTTCTACATGGGGCAGAGGAGCCTCAAGCACAAGGTGCTTGCCATCGCCGAGGAGGAAGGTGCCCGTGAGGCTGCCTATGCCCTCAAGCTCCTGCAGTCTGAGGGTAAGGTCACCATGGCATCGACGGGCAAGGATGCCTCCACGGGCATGCTGACGGCGCACGAATACACGGTAGAGGGTCCCGTGTCGCTCTTCCTGACCACGACCACCATCGACTTGGATGAGGAGCTTCTCAATAGATGCCTTGTCCTGACCGTGAACGAGTCCAGGGAGCAGACGAGAGCCATCCATGGCGTCCAGAGGCAACGGGAAACGCTGGAAGGGCTCCTGGAGCGTGCCACACGCGAACGGCTGACTACCCTCCACCGGAATGCCCAGCGGCTCCTGCAGCCTTTGGCGGTGGTAAATCCCTATGCGGATCAATTGAGCTTCCGCGATGACCAGACCCGTAACCGCCGAGATCACGTGAAGTATCTGACCCTCATCCGCTCCATCGCCCTCCTGCATCAGCATCAGCGGGAAGTGAAAGTTCTGGAGCACGAAGGGCAGACGATCCATTACATCGAGGTGACCCCTTCCGACATCGAGCTGGCAAACGAGCTTGCGATGGACGTGCTCTCGCGCACGATGGATGAGTTGCTGCCCCAGACCCGGAAGCTCTTGACGCAGCTGTGCAGCTGGATGCCGAGTTCCGGTGAACAGCAGGGCAAACAGCCTTCCTGCGAAGAGTTCACGCGCAAGGATGTGCGGGAGAAATTCGGCTGGCACGATACCCAACTACGCATTCACCTGGACCGGCTGGTGCAGATGGAATACCTGATCGTCCATCGTGGCAAGCAGGGGCAGCGCTACAGCTACGAGCTTGCCTTCCAAGGTGAGGATGCTCAGGGACGCGCGCGGCTGCTGGGGCTGACGGATGCAGCCCAGCTTCAGTGCGTCTCCGAAACTTCGCGGGGGGTAGACCCAACTTCGCGCCCCCTTCGCCAAATCCTTCCCATGCCTGAAATCGAATGCCGATAAGGCGAAAAAGAACTTCTTCGCCTTCTCGCTGGTTCACACAACCCCCTATCTCAAAACGCCATCAACTACCGAGCTATCCCATGACCACGACCCTGAAGCCTCTTCCCAAGACCAAAGCTCCCATCGGCGATGTCCTCGACCCCAACAGCCTCTACAACCACATGCGGCGCTTCCTGGCTCACATGGAGGAGAGGCACCGCTCCCCGGAGACCGTGAGCACCCGTGAGAAGCACTTGAGGTTCTTCATTCACTGGGCTGATGAACGCGGGATCACGAAGCCCCAGGAGATCGACCGCGCCGTAGTGGAACGCTACCAGAGGCACCTGTTCACCTACCGCAAGACGAACGGTGAGCCGCTGTCGGTATCTACTCGGCACCTCCGCCTCATTCCCATTGGGCTCTGGTTCGCGTGGATGACGAAGCAGGGCATCCTCGCCGTGAATCCGGCGGCGGAGATGGAGTTGCCCAAGCTCCCCAGGCACCTGCCCAAGGCGGTGTTCACGGCGAGGGAGGCAGAGCTGGTCCTGTCCATCCCGGATACGAGCACGGTCATGGGGCTGAGGGACAGGGCGATTCTGGAGACGTTCTACAGCACCGCCATCCGGAGGGCGGAACTCACCCGGCTACGTATCCAGGACATTGACGTGGAGCGCGGCATGGTGTTCGTCCATGAGGGTAAAGGCGGGAAGGATCGCTGGGTCCCTATCGGGGAACGCGCCCTGGCATGGATCAACGCCTACCTGGAACAGGCACGGGAACGGCTGGTCCGTGGCGTGGATGACGGGACGCTGTTCATCACGAACCGGGGCGGCGCCCTCAGCGTGGTCAGGCTCACGAGCTTGGTGGAGGGCTACATCAAGCAGGCGGACACGGGGAAGAAGGGTTCCTGCCACCTGTTCCGGCACAGCACGGCTACGATCCTCCTGGACAGCGGCATGGACCTCCGATACCTGCAATCTCTGCTTGGTCATGCCGAGATCAGCACGACGCAGATCTATACCCAGGTCAGCATGGGCAGGCTCAAGGAGCAGCACGCCGCGATGCACCCCGGGAAGCTGCCCCAGGCGGGTCAGTTCCCTGTGATTGAGGGTCGGCAGCCAGCCTGAGGGGCTACGGCAAGGAGCAGAGACACGAGGAAGAGGGGGGCACAGCGCCTCCCTTCTTCTTTGGGATCGGATGGGGAGGCGTCTTGTGCCTTGGTGAACATGGGCTTGACCTAGTCCCAAATTGGGACTATCTTTCCGTATGAGGCTGATTGCCCTTTCCACCTTGAAAGCGTTCTGGGCTCGTCACCCGGACGCCAAGCAGCCTCTCCTGGCATGGCATGAGGAGGTCAAGCACGCCGACTGGCAGTCTCCCACCGACGTGAAAGCCGAATTCGGCAGCGCCAGCATTCTCCAGGATGGGCGCGTGGTCTTCAACATCGCAGGCAACAAATACAGGCTCGTCGCCTGGATCAACTACCCGTACCGCGTGGTCTACATCCGGTTCATCGGCTCCCATCGCCAGTATGACCAAATCGACGCCCAGAACATCTAAGGGGCACTCCATGAACATCAAGCCCATCCACACCGAAGCCGACTATCGCGCCACCCTGCGCGAGATCGAGACCCTCATGACCGCCACGGCAGGTTCGCCGGAAGGAGATCGCTTAGATGTGCTGGTGACCCTCGTGGAAGCCTACGAGCGTGCCCACTTCCCCATGGACCTCCCTGATCCCATCGAAGCCATCAAGTTCGTGATGGAGCAGCGTGGACTGACGCCGAAGGATCTGGAACCTGCGATTGGACGGCTGAATCGTGTGTACGAAGTGCTGAACCGAACACGTCCGCTCACGCTTGCCATGATTCGGAATCTGCATGCATCCTTCGGCATCCCTGCCGAGAGCCTGATCAAGCAGAGTGCATGAGGATCTGACCTGCCGTGAGCCACTCCAAACGGAAAACACCTGTTCGTGGTGTTACGACCTGTGAATCCGAGAAGTCGGATAAGGCTGCCGCCCATCGTCGTATTCGCCGAAGCGTGGCTGTGGCTTTGCATGTTGACGCTACCGCAGAGGTCTTGCCTCACGAAAAGGAACTTAGCAATCCCTGGCTGATGGGGAAGGATGGGAAGCACCGGTTCGATCCCATCGAGTGGCGCAAGCTCATGCGGAAGTGATCGAGCCTGCTATTGCCTGGGTAGGTGCCACGAACTCCGGACGTGTATAGAGAACCGAGGTTTTCTATACATGTCCGGAAATCGTGTATAGGAAAGCCCGTTTCTCTGAGTATCTTGTGTGCAGATAGCGTGCTCCAAGAAGTCGCATCAGGGGGTATCTCTGGCTACACTATGTCCAGGTCTTTGAAAAGGCAGCCGTGATGCGGGTTTAGCGTTAATCCGTAGGAGACGAGTCATATGCCGAAAACCGTCTCGTTTCCGTCACCATCATCGCCACCGGACACCGTTCCGAGTTCGGCTACGACGGCTTAGGACGCCGCGTCCAGATCCGGGAACTGGATGTGGTGTCCACCGTGCTCACGGAGACCTCGAAGAAGAGGTATCTCTGGGATGGAGTGGAGATTGCGGAAGAGCGTGATGCCACGGGCGGCGTTGTACAGAAGCGGTTCTTTAGTCAGGGGTTCGTGGATACGGATGGAACGAAGCTGTTTTACACCAGGGATCATCTCGGCAGCATCCGCGAGCTGGTGGACATGAGCCAGACCGTGAGGGCTCGGTATGACTACGATTCGTACGGGAACGTCACGAAGGTATCTGGGGATATGGATAACCTGTTCCTCTACACGGGGCACTTCTGGCATTCGCAGAGTGGACTGTATCTGACGCTGTTCAGAGCCTACGAGCCGAAGCTTGGGCGATGGCTGAGTAGAGATCCGATCGGTGAGCTGGACGATACCAACCTCTATGCCTATGTCGGAAATGCCCCAATGGATCGATGGGACCCCCTCGGGCTGTGGAATGCCTGGGCGCCTGCCACTTGGGGAGTGCCCACTGGAGCCGGTCAAAATCCCTGGAATCCGATGGACAGTTCTGCGGCATGGGATGGTGTCTTCGATAGTCTCGCAGACACTGGTACGTCTGTTGGCGGGTTCTGGAAGGACGTTGTTACAGGAGATTGGGGCAACATCGCAAACCGTTATGATCAAGGTCCGATTGGTCAAGCCGAACGACTTACAAACCCATGTTCTAGCAACTGGGTTGAGCGCCACGCCTATGGACTGACTGTCGGAGCAACTGCTTTTGCGGCAGCCGCAGCTGCAGCTGCAGGTGGTTTACTAGCGGCTGAAGCAGTTGGAGTAACAGGAGGAGCAGCAGGAGAAGGAAGTATTGCTAGAATACCTGTGCAGAATTTGCTTAAAGCAGGTTGGCAAGCCAAACCTTGGGAACTACATCCAGCACATCATCGATTCCTGGGGCAAGCCATGCGCCATCTTCAGAAGAATTGGTGGATTAAGGGGCTGAAGAACTCAGGAGCAGTTCTCCGTATTCCAATACCATGGTGAGAGGTGAATATGCGGGTAACAAATAAAATTGAACAATCGCAAATAGTAGAAGACATCAATCGAGTCATACACGACAAATGGACGAGTCCATATAAACTATTACAGGGAAATTTGAAAAGTGCGATTTATTTGCCTATAACAACCAACATGGAGCAATTAGAATCTCTAATTTCCTTGAATGATCACAATTTGTGGCTATGCATTGAAAAGGTCGAGAGAATCCAAATCGACGACCAATCAATAATATTCTCGTTTTCAATAAACAGAATTCAATGGAGAGATGAGGACAAGTGCCTGTTGGTGATTGCTAATGAGGAAATGGTGATGTCTATATATGTTTCAGCATTGCAGATGAAGCTGGAGCAACGTTAAAGACCAAATTTCATCTTGTTGTGCCTCGCCACAATTTCAGCCCTCATCGCGAAAGCGGTGGGGGCTGTTTGTTGATGCCTGTGCCTCGCCAAAACCTCAGTAAGGTCCAATACGGAGTTGTGCCTCGCCAAAACCTCAGCAAGGTCCAATACGGAGTCCTATGGCGCAGGATAGCTGGCGCGACCTGATTGCCCTTCGCGCAGATTGTGTTCCATTCGACCCTCCCCGAGGGTCTCTGGGATGCCTTGACGTGTTCGCAGATGCTTGATGATGCCCGGTAGGGCAGACTGTCGCCACGCCGAGGGCAGCCGATCCTCGAGCACTCATTCTCGTCAGAGTTGTGTTCAGGCGGCCGGATCCCACGTGTATCGATGGTGCAGCCCTCCGCATCTTGGATGCGCCACAATGCGCGATGCTTCGGCGGTCTCCATCACTCGCCCATGGGGGCTGTCCTTGTTCAGTGCCAGGTGCGTACGATCGGCGTGGTAGTACCGAAGGTAGTCCTTCAACAACCGTCGCGCATGTTCTTCGTTGAGCACGATGACGTGGTCGAAGAGTTCCCGGCGCAGGGTGCCGATCAGGCGTTCGCAGGCTCCGTTCTGCCAGGGGCTCCGATAGGCGGTGAGCTTGGGCGTGATCCCCGTGGCCTCCAGGAACGGCTTCACCGCACTGAAGGCGCTGCCTCGGTCGAAGATCAGATACCTCGGAATTTCATCGAAGGGGAAGGCCTCCCGGAGCTGCTGTTTCACCCATTCAGCGGTGGGGTGGCGCGTCACGTTCGCGTGCAGGATCGTGCGACGCCCGTGGTGCAGGATCACCAGGACATGCAGGAGGCCGAAGTTCCAGGTGGGCACCACCATGAAGTCCATGGCGGCGATGACCTCGCGGTGGTTCTCCAGGAAGGTTCGCCAGCGCTGCCTCTGTTCGGGCTGTGGTGATTTCGGCAGCCATCGCGAAACGGTGCGTTCGGAGACTCCTATCCCCAGCATGAGGAGTTCCGCGTGGATGCGGGGAGCCCCCCACAATGGATTCTCGCGAGCCATGCGCAGCGCAAGGGCGTGGGCATCCGGAGAGACCCGGGGCCTGCCCGGGACCCGCTTCCGGGATTTCCACCTCCAGAAGTGCTTGAATCCGGCGCGATGCCATCGGACCACGGTCTCTGGCTTCACGAGGACACACGCCTCTCTCCAGTGGGGCCAGTGGCGACACAAGAGGATCCAGAAGGCCTTGAACGAAGCACTCCATCGTCGTCTGGGGGGACGCCCCTGGAGGGTAGCCAGCTGCTGACGGAGGGAAACCACCTCCACCGCCATGCGACGTCGTGAGGAAGCGCCCTCACCCCAGGCGGGCAGCACCATGAAGAGCATCAACCGTAACGTCCAAACCATTCCTGTCGCCCACCCACGAAAAGGAAGGGTTTAGCGCAGGGAATCCTTTAGAGCTACCTTTTTATCTCCAACACGCGTGCGTGGTACAAAACGCTGTCCGCACCTGTCCCCGAGCCCGGATTCCCCGGCGTTTCCCCAGAGACGCAAATTGATGCCCCAAGGGCTCCCAACCCGCTCCCCATCGTTTCCACAAGGCGCGTGAGGAGGCCTGGGCGGCCGTTCGGGGAATGGGATGCCATTTCAGGTGATTCCCACGCGTTACGGTGAGGAGATGGCCTGAAGCGCGATCGCCACGCCCGAATATCGGGTGATCACGAGGCTTTCAGCCGTCCCAGCAGGCGCGCACAGGTGCCTTTTCGCATGGACAAGCCCACGCGGCCTTCCGTTTCCTCCAGGCCGTGCGCCAGCACGCGCCGGACATCCATCGCCCGCTGGGAGGGCACTGGATCCCCCAGGCCTTCGGAGGGAGGAATGGATGCCCACATCCTGGCCTCGGCCCAGGCCCGGAAGGCCTCCCGGCGCCGTCGACCCCATCGGCTGTCGTCCTGGGCCAGCAGGCTTTGGAGTTTGAGGGCCACGTCCCGCCATGCGAAGCGCCGACCCGGTAAGGCAAGACGGTAGACGCGCATGCCTCCCCCCTTCACAGCCTCCCGCTCCTCGTGGAGGCGCCAATCTCCTCCGGCCACCAGGGCGCGGACCCCCGTGGGCGCTTTCCCAGCTTCCAGGTCCTTCACCCTCATCGTGGACGACCGTCCAGGCACCTCTCCCAGGCGTCGCCAGCGTCCCTTCGGTCCGCAGGGGTCCCCCACGGTGTCGCCCATCTGCAGAAGGGGCCCCGCCAGGGCTTGGGCCTCCCGGCGCTCCTGATCGTCCAGGGCTGGGCTCATCAAAGGGACATCCAGGACCTCGCCCGTCTCGGGGTTGATCTCCTCCTGCCTCACGGCGGGCATTCCTCCCCGCAGATGGGCGTCCTCCAGAATCCCTTCCAGGCGGCGGGCCCAGTTGGGCAGGAGGGTGGGCACCATGCGGCGCAGGACCGAGGCGCCGCCCCCCATGGCAAAGGCTCTCAAGCGCCCGGTGGCGCTGATGTAGTGGGCGAGACCGCCGGGGCCCTTCCTCACGTTCGTCTGCTCGGCCTTGGTGAGGTACTTGGTCACATACTGGGCGGCGGCGGCCACACCGCCCGCGCGGCGGGCCTTCCGCAGCTTCACCGCATGAAGCTGGTCTAGATCCACCCGGGCACGCTCCCCCACGGCGCTCTCCCATTCGTCCCACATGCGGGCATAGCTAAGGCGGTGCCCCCAGAGGATCAGCACCACGTGGACGTGGAGGTTCCAATTTCCGTCGACTCCTGTGACGCATTCGGTGCCCCGAAACCATCCAAAGACCCACCGGGGCCACCAGCGACGTCGCTGGAGGCGGGCCCAGGCTTCGTGGGCACGCCTCCTCAGGAGGTGGATGTCCTTCCCGTTGGGAACGGTGAGGGTGAGGAAGCGCACGTGCTCGGGACGGAAGCCCCATTCCTTGGCCAGCTCCAGCACCTGTTCGATGGACTCGGCCCGGGTCCGGGCCTTTCTCCGCGAACAGCGGGGGCAGAAGCGGGAGGTGCAGGCGTGGAGGCCGTAGGTCCGAGCGTGTTCCACACCGCCCACCCCTTTCCAGAAGAGCCGCACGACGCGTCCCCAGGGTTCACCGCATCCCTGGAGGCGGATCGCCTCCTTCATCAGGCGGGACCGTTCGAAGTCCCGGCAGGCCTCGACCACAGCCTGGAAGCGATCCGGATGGGGGCTGACTTTTCTCCGGAGCCAGGTCGCCAGCTCCCTTCCCGTGAAGGCGGCTCGGCGCCGGGGCTTCTCCAGGGCCTGACGGAGGGCCTGGAAGCGGGGTGCGGTGCTTCGGTCCAGCCAAAGGCAGAGGCGTTCCAGGTCCATCCGGGCATCCCGCTCCAGCCCCAAGCCCTTCCCCCACCGGGCGAGAGTGTGGAGGTCCTCCGGGGAGGTCGGATCGAAGATCCGCGTGTCATGGTCCTCCGTGAGGCTTTCGATCAGGGCCTTGGCCGTGCCTTTGGGGCCTGGGGGCAGGTCGGCGAGGGGATTGGGTTGATCCATCAGGCATCCAGGAGGAGGGGGGCGCGAAAATTAACGCGCGTGAGACAAGACTAAGGGGCGCCGTGGGCGCCCCCGATCCAGGACGAGCGTTCAGGCTTTGCCTAGAGCGCTCGTTCGTGCCGGTGGAAGCCTGCCCAGCCACGCGGTGATTTCCGGAGCCGGGATGAGGACCAAGGCTCCAGCCCGGACGGCCTGGAGGCGGCACTCGCGGATCTCGATCCAGATACGGGATCGGGGGATATGCATCCACTCGCTGAATTCATCGAGCGTGTAGGCGGGTTTGGCGAAAGCCACGGAATCAGGCATGCGACGTCCTCCGTTCACGCGCGAGCCTTGGCCTGCTCGTGCCTGGCCGTGAGGGATTCCAGCCATGCGGTCACAGCCTGGGCCGGGATCAACGTCCGACGTCCCACTTTCACAATGGACAAGCGTTTGTCGCGGATCTCCTCGAACACGCGAGAACGGCCTAGGCTTACCAGCTCGCAGAACTCCGCGATGCTGTAAGCGGCTTTGTGTTTCAGGTTTCCAGTCGTCATGGGATCCACCTCATCAACGTCCATCTGGACATTCCGAGGATGAGACCCCGCCAACTGGTACGGGGAGCGCGTACTGGTACTCGCTCTCCGTACCAGTTGGTGTCAGATCGCTTTGGGGGCTTGGTAGGCTCTGAACGTATCCAGCCAGTCTTCCGGGAAGAAGAACACCGGCACGACGTAATCCCTCCACCCAGGAACCTCGCCAAGCTGGTGGCAGTTTTCCGGATCTAGTAAGCAGGCCTTTTCAGGGCTCGTCCCCTTGGATTTGAAGGTCATCCCGAATTCCTGAAGTTGCCGGGCCATGCAGTAGAGCCGGTGAAGATACTTCGCGAGGTCCCGATCGAATTGGTCATAGGTCGGATCTGACAGGCCTGGCTTGTCAGGCACCGAGGGGAAATACTTTTGATGAAGGGAAAGGTGCGCCGCCCACAGATGTGCGACTGGCCTGTATGTGGCCCAGATTTCATCTAGGTTTGCCCGGGTGAAGATCCGGTTCTGGCGAAAGATTCCTTCTCCACGAATGCGAAGGAAATCCAGAATCTTGTTTTTGCTCGCCTTGATACCCAGGGCCTCATCCTGAGTGCGGAGGGCGTGCATGAGGCGCAAAATGGCTCCAGCAATGAACCCATCCTTCTGGCGTTCAAGGATGGATGCGATGACTGCAGAGAATGCGGGCGCGTCTGCCATGCGGCTCCATCCCCCGAGTTCTCTTCGGATCGGCTCGAAGGCCATGCAGGCTTGCAAGTATTCCATTTCCGTGGAGGCCTTTGTCTCAGCGTTTCCGAGATTGTGCAGATAGAACGCACGCCGCGCCTGGAGCTGCTCCTCCGCATCGTTGGGCCAGCACATCAGGATTTGGAGATATTGCCAGGCGAAAACGCCGTCCTGGTAAGGGCAGACCTGATCAATCGTAGGCATGGGGGACTCGTGCACCATAAGGTTCCCCAACATCTTCTCTCATCCAGGAGGCTACGCGCAGGTCCGGGAGAATATGCGCCAGGCAGGCCAAGCCTGCGAGTACGTAAGAAAACGGGCTTTTCTTGCTCAGGCCTGTCGCTCCTCAGCGCTCCCAATCTGTTCCATGGCCAAAGATTCCTGACTCGCGCAGAAAGCCGCCCATTCCTCCATGAGTGCCCGGCGCTTCTCCGGCATGGTGGAGCGGGCGTACGCTGCTTCGGCCTTGTCCTTGAGCTGGTGGGCCAGGGCATGCTCGATGAGTTCCCGGGCGAAGTGCGTTTGCTCACCTGCCCAGTCCCGGAAGGTGGAACGGAATCCATGAACCGTGATATCCGTTCGGGCCATCCGTTTGAGGGTGCTGTTCATCGCCATGTTGGACAGCGGGGTATCAAGCTTGATCCCTGGGAACACGTAGGCCCCGGTTTTCGCCTTGCTGAGCCCCAGGAGGATCTCCACCGCGCGTGAAGACAGCGGGATGATGTGTTCTTTCCCCGCCTTCATGCGTTCGGCGGGGACCGTCCAGATTCGTTTCTCTAGATCCATTTCATCCCATTGGGCGGCGATGACCTCCCCCGTGCGGGCTGCGGTCAGGATCGTGAATTCCAGGGCCAAAGCCCCAACACCCGATTGCCGGTGCAAGCTGAGCATGAACAGGCCGATTTCCGGGTAAGGCAGCGCTGCATGGTGTTCCTTCTTTTGGACCTTCGACGGTTTCGGCAGAAGGTGGTCCAAATGCCCACGCCATCGCGCCGGGTTCTCACCTTTGCGGTAGCCGCTCACGGTGGCCCAGGCCAGGACGGACTCGATCCGCTGCCGGACCCGGGAGGCCGTTTCATTCTTGGTCAGCCAGATGGGGTCCAGGACCTTTCGGACGAGGGGGAGATCGATGATCTCGACGGGGAGCGCACCGAGGACGGGGGAAGCGTACGTAGTTAGGGTGTTCGTCCACTGTTCGGCATGTTTCTGGTTCTTCCAGCCTGCCCGGAGATCCGCGATGCAGGCGGCGGCGGCTTGGTCGAAGGTCAACCCCTTGGAGGATTCGATTCTTCGAGCGGCCCGTTGGGCATCCCGTTCCGTCTTGGGATCCTTTCCCTCTCGAAGCATGGCGCGCATCTCCCCGGCCTTGGTGCGGGCTTCTTCCAGGGAAACGTCCGGGTAGGGACCCAGACCTAGTTCGCGGAGTTTCCCCGTCGCGCGATCCCGGTAGCGGAAAGACCAGGATTTCGTCACGGCGTCCGCAGGGCGATAGTGTTTTTCGACGGGTTTCGAGGTCACACGCGCCGCTACCTGGAGATACAGCCCACCCCCATCGATCAGGTATCCGGACTGGGAACATTTCGCGACCTTCGCCGCGCTCAGTTTGTTCAGGCCACGACCCATACCGCCCACCTCTATCGACCTGTTCAAGATGTCGTGCAACCCATATTTCTACCCATATTTTAATGCTGGTTGGCCACAAATCCAGGCGAATCCGTGGAAGTTTGAAAAGGTGATTATCTAATGCAATACAATGATGTTATGCGGATTTTAGGGAACTGGCTCGGACACAGGTAGATCAACCGTGGGCGGACGCTCCCTCCGCCATTTGATGCGTCGGTTGACGTGGCCTGGAGCGCCGAGGGCAGGGAAGGGAAGCCCGCTCCTCCCGCCCATTTCATGTGCAAGCCTTTGCCCTTCAAGGGCACTGCGTTTCATGTCCGGCGCACCCTTGGTGCGTCGTCCATGGAACCGAAAACACCCCCATCGCCCGATGCGGTGGGGGCGTCACTGCTTTGGAGAGGCTGGATGGGTAGCCAGCCGCTCACACGGTAACCCGATGGGTGTAAAGACCGCGTAAAGATCCGCAGGGTGGACAGGGTGTTCGGCGGCCGGCTGCATGTCGACAGGTGCTCGTGACAGTCGGCCGGTGTCTGAGGGCATTCCGCCGAAAGGGCCAGGAGCTCCTGGAAACCTCTGATAGCTTCCAGGCATCTGAGAGGTATCCGATCACCACACCAGGAGGTGCCCCATGCCCCGGGGCCGAGTCAAGTCTTCGCCGGTCATCACCGGTTCCCTTGCGTCATCTCTTTCACACCTGGCTTTCACACATTCCCAGCACACCCCCGAAGCGGATCGAGCGCTGATTGAGCGTACGCTGGAGACCTACATCGAGGCTTGGTTCAAGGGCGATGCTGCCGCCATGGAGCGGTGCCTGCACCCCGAGCTCACGGCCCGTCTCCTGCAGGCGGAGTCGCCTGTGAGCGAAGCCCAGGGTATCCACGCCTTTCCGCGCTCCCAGGGCATCCAGGCCATCCTGGGCACCTGCACCCATCCCCTGTCGAGGCAAAGCACCATCACCGTGCTCGATATCTCCGGCCACTCCGCCAGCGCCCGGGCGGACCTGGGGGACTGGGTCGCCTACATGCACCTGGCCTTTACGGGGGATCGCTGGGCCATCGTCAATGTGCTGTGGGAGTGGAGGACGTCCCGGGATCGCCGAAGCGCGTGATCAAGCGCCCTTGCCCAGGGGTCGGCCGCTTCGGCACCACTCGCTGAAGGAACCGACGTACAGGGCCGCGCCGGGCAGTCCCGCCCGTTCCAGGGCCAGCAAGCTGTGGCAGGCGGTGACGCCTGATCCGCAGTGGACGGCCAGGTTTTCGACCGGCGTGCCGTCGAGCAGCGCCAAGTACATTTCCCGCAGGGTTTCAGCGGGTTTGTAGCGGCCGTCGGGTCCCAGGTTCTCCAGGTAGGGCAGGTTCACCGTGCCCGGGATGCGTCCCGGAACCGGATCGATGGGCTCCACCTCGCCCCTCCAGCGCTCCCGGCTCCGCACATCGAACACCTTCCGCTTCGGATCCTTCAGATAGGCTTCCACGGTCGTGATATCCACCGTGGGCAGCTCCCAGCGGTCACAGGGGTAGGGGCTCAGGGGCATCGGCGGTGCAGGTGCGGTTGAGGACAGGGGGAGGCCTGCGGCCTTCGCGGCTTGCAAGCCGCCATCCAGCACCGCGACCTCGGTGTGGCCTACGGCCTTGAGCATCCACCAGAGCCGGCAGGCCCCGTTGCCTCCGGAGACATCGTCATAGGCCACGACGGGCGTGTCCGGGGCGATGCCCATGGCTCCCAGCCGCGCCGCCCAGAGGGGCAACGGAGGCAGTGGATGCCGGCCCCCCTTCGCCGCATCGAAGCCCGGTTCTGTCGCCGTGCTGAGCCAGGCATTCAGATCCGCATGGAGGGCGCCTGCCAGGTGCTCGGCCGCATAGGCTTCCGCCCCTGGCCGCGCGTCCAGGAGCCGGACCACTGGCCCCAACGCGGGCAGGGATTCGGGTGAGATCAGTGGGCCGAGGGACATGGGAAGCTCCTGGGACTATGATGCACCGGAGGGCCCTGAGAATGAGCATGCGCGTGATTCGACTCCTGGGGATCCTCGGTCTGGCGCTGCTGATGGCCTGCGCCTTCGGTGGTGACGATGGGGGCGTCATTGCGGAAGGGCAGCGGAAACGGGTGGGTGACGTGGCGTACACGGATTCCGAGGGGGGTGCACACCGGCTGGTCGAGCACATCGGCAAGGTCGTGGTCGTGGATGTGTGGGCGACCTGGTGCCCGCCGTGCCGCCGGTCCCTCCCGGAGATCGCGGCCCTTCAGGCCTCGGAGGATGGCCGCTAC
>CAYZND010000001.1:10036-17938 GCA_964479495.1 uncultured Mesoterricola sp. | reverse complement strand
GACGTCCGTCCCTTTCTCAATGCCAACCCGCAGATGGGTCTCCGCGCGGTGCTGCCCGAGGGGAGGGGTGCTCTGAAGCCGCTGGGCGAGATCTCCGCCATTCCCACCACGATGGTGATCGACCGGCAGGGCCGCTTGAGGGAGCGATGGGTGGGCTATTACGAGGGGCGCGCCAGGAAGGCCCTCCAGGATGCCTTGGGCGAATCCTGATGGATTCAGGGTGGCGTCCGGCCGCCGATTGCACTAGATTCACCCAAGTTTTCCTGGTTTGACCTGACGCTGGTTGTGGTGAGGAGGGGTATGAAGGTCTCTGCACTGGCTTCCCCTGCGGTCCTCCTTGGACTTTTTATCGCCAACCTTCTGTTCACGATCTGGGCGCTCGCGGTCCGAGCGGCCGCGGATCCGCTGGCGATCACCGCGGTCCTGGTGCAGGGTGCCCTCGGCGTACTGCTCTACAACCGGTTCACGGCCCGGCTCCAGGAGTCGGAGACGGGGCTGGCCCAGAGCGAGCACTACATCCAGAGTGTCGCCGAGCTGTCCCTGGACGTGCAGTCCATCATCGACGCCAAGCACCAGTCCTACCTCTACATGAACCCGGCCGTCACGAAGGTGCTGGGCTACCGGCCCGACGAGTTCATCGAGGGCGGGCTCGACTTCTTCTACGGCCTGGTGCATCCCGAGGACCTGCCTCAGGTCTCGCACGATCTGGGGCGGATGCTGGACCACGGCTCCGGCCTTCGATCCCCAGGCCAGGAGGAGTTCATCCAGGAGGAGATCTACCGGATCCGCACCAAGTGGGACGAGTACCGCTGGTTCCGGAGCCGCCGCATGGTCTTCCACCGGCACCCGGACGGAACACCCAAGGACATCCTGGTGGTGGCGCGGGACATCACCGAGCAGCGGGGCTTCGAGATCGCCCTGGTGCAGGCCCAGGAATTCGAGAGCCTGGGGACCCTCGCCCGGCGCCTGGCCCACGACCTCAACAACATCCTGATGGGCATCCAGGGCTACACGGAACTCGGCATGGAGAGCCGGGGGAACGTCGAACAGCTGCAGGAGAGCCTCCGGAAGGTCCGTGAAAGCACCAGCCGGGCCACGGACATCTGCCGGCAGATGCTCGCCTTCGCGGGGCGCGGGCGCCTGCAGGTCATGCGCTTCCAGCTCAACGACACCATCCGGGAAGGCCTGCCCCTGGTCGAGAGTCTCCTGCCCGAGAACATCCAGCTCGTCCTCGAACTGGAGAACGACCTGCCCATGGTGAGTGCCGATCCCAACCAGATCCGCTACGCCCTCCTGAACCTGGTGGTCAACGCCATGGAGACCATCGGGACGCGGGAAGGGGAGATCGCGATCCGGACCTGCCTGCGGCAGCTCGGCGCGGACGGCGACGTGGGTCAACCGGGGTGGCTGGGTGACTTCGTCTGTCTCGAGGTCCGGGACTCCGGCTCCGGCATGTCCGAGGAAACCCTGAGCGGCATCGGGGATCCCTTCTTCCGGCTCAAGCACCCGGGCCGGGGGCTCGGCCTCCTGACGGTAAAAGGCATTGCCACCGAGCACCGGGGGCACCTCCAGACTGAGAGCACCCCAGGACAAGGCACCACCTGCCGCTTCTACATCCCCATCGCTGCCAAGGAAACCCTGGCTGACGAAGGGGACGAGGGCACGCCCATCACCACCGAGGCGGGTGTTGTGCTCGTGGTGGACGACGAGCCCACCATCCGGGCCATCCTCAGCCAGGGTCTGGAGAATGCCGGGTTCAAGGTCATCGAGGCTGTGGACGGCGTGGATGGCTTCGGTGCCTTCGTGCGCCACCGTTCCTCCATCTCCGTTGTGCTTCTGGACCTCACGATGCCCCGCATGAACGGGGACGAAGTCTTCGAGGAGATCCACAAGGTGGCGCCGGATGTCCCGGTGATCCTCATGAGCGGCTACAGCCAGCCCGAGGCCACGGCGGCCCTGGCGGACAAAGGGCTCACCGCCTTCCTCTCCAAGCCCTGCAGCATCAAGGAGGCCCTGGCGGCGGTGCAGAAGGCCCTGGGGCAGACGGCAGCCACCCGGCCATGAGACCTGCCTCGCTTATCCTTCCGCTCTGCCTATTGCTGGGGAGCGCCTGCTTCCGGGAAACGCCGGTCCGCGTGGAGGACCGTTCCCTGGGCATCGAGGCCGTCTTTCCAGGCCAGCCGCGCACGCACAAGTTCAGCGAGCCCACCCCCTTCGGCGAGATGGAGTGGTTCAGCATGACCTATGAGACGCCTGGTCGCCTGGATCGGAGCTTCTTCATCAACGTGGGCAATCTCCCCCCGGGCGATCAGGGGGGTGCCACCGAATCCGCCGTGCTGGCCACGCTGAAGGGCTACCTGCAGCGGAAGATGGGAGCCCTGGAGATGGCAGACCTCCCTTCCGGTTTCCGCTACAAGGCCACGCTGCCCAATGGCGGCTATGCGGAGGGCATCGCCCTCGTGAAGCGCGGCCGCATCCACCGCTGCCAGGGCACCGTCGCCAAACCCGAGGACCCCCAGCTCAAGGCCTTCCTCGAAAGCTTCGCCGTGCGCCCCTGAGCCGCAGCGACTCGCGAGCGACCGGCTGCCCTACTCGATGTATTTCTTGATGAGCTTGTCGATGGTCCCGTTCCGCTTCAGCTCGGCGAGGGTGGCATCGAACCGCGCCATGACCTTCGAGTGGTCCTTCTTCCGGGTGAACATGAGGTAGGCCGGGACGGCGGGTGCGAACGGAGGGGCGAGCCGCTTGATCCTGTTGGTCACTCCGTTCTTCCGGGCAAGGTGCCAGGCCACATAGTCGTCCACCAGGTAGAGGTCCACCCGCTTGGTGATGAGGACCCGGAGGGAGATGTCGGGGACATCCGATTCGATGATGTTCAGCTTCCTGCTCCTCACGGCCTCGTCGAACATGTCCCCGTAGGACGAGCCTCGGTCCGTGCCCACCCGGTAGCTGGAAAGGCTGTCCAGGTTTCCGGTGTAGCGGATGGTGGAGTCCGTCAGCGTGAAGAAGGAGATGGTGCCACTCAGGAGGCTTTCCTTAGGGAAGACCCCATAGGTCTCGCGCTCGCTTGTCCGGTTGGTGCTGAACGCAGCGTCTGCGGCCCCGGTCTGGATCATGTAGAGGGATCGCTTCCAGGGGTATTCCTTGATCTCGATGGGCTGCCCCATCCTGTGGAAGACGGTCTGGATGATCTCCACGGACAGCCCACGGGGCACCCCGTTCTCCGTGTATTCGAAGGGAGGGTAGTCCGAGGTCACCAGCTTCAGCGTTGCAGGCTGAGCCAGGAGCATGAGGCCACCCAGGAGGAGGATGCCCATGGGGAGGCACCGGGACATGGATCTCAGGGGAAGCCAGGCCATGGAAGCCTCACGCACGGAGGATTAGATGCACCATCTCGACCAGGTGATCCGCCTCGGCCTGCTCGCTGATCAAGGGGTGCTCTCCTGGAACGGCAGCACCCACTCCGAGGAAGGGGACCCCTGCGGCCTCGGCGGCCTTCCGGTCGTGGGGGCGATCACCGACATAGAGATGGGGGCCGGGACACCCTGCGAGGGCCTTCCGGATCAGGCCTGCCCGGTCCAGGTGGGGCAGACTTCCCAGCTTCGGAATCCGAGGGTCCACGCCCAGGGCGACGGCCTTGAACTCCAGCACGGCGGGCGTGTTACCGGAGACGAGCCAGACGCGATGCCCTTCCTCCACCAACCGGGCCATGCCGGTCACCAGACCCCGGAAGACCATGGGACTGCGCCCTTCGGGATGGAACGTCCCCTGGAAGCGCCGCAGGCAGGCCTGGTCGTAGTCCCGGTACATGTCCTCGGACAGGGGCCCACCGAAGCGCATGCGGTGCAGCTCGTCCACGATCTCCCAGTCCGTGGACCCCGCGCACGCGCGGAGGTCCTCCGCGGTGGGCTCCTCGCCCCACAGGTCCCCGAGGGCTTGCCGCAGCAGCACGTAGCCCCCGCCGAAGGAGCCGATGGTGCCGTCGAGGTCGAAGCAGAGGGGCATGGGAGCCTGCCTTTCACGGCCTATCCTATCGGGCCGGCGTTCACCGATACACTGGAAGCAGAGGGACGCATCCATGACCAAGCCCACGGGCCGACTCGACTGCCAGGAGACCGCACAGCACTACCGCGAGCTGGTGCGCCAGAACGTGAAGGAGCTTGGATTCGCTCCGGGCCTGGCGGTGGTGCTGGGCAGCGAGGACCCCGGCAGCGTGCTCTACCGGAACCTGCTCATCAAGGACGGCGAGGAGCTGGGCTTCCAGGTCCGGTCGCACCTGGTGCAGAGCAGCCTCCAGGTGGCCAAGCTGGTGGCACAGCTCAACCAGGACAAGGGCACCCACGGCATCTTCATCTTCTACCCGCTGGGCTATCCGGACCTTAAGGACGACGAGATCATGGATCTGGTGGATCCCGGCAAGGACATCGAGGGGCTCCATAGCATCAACATCGGCTACCTGGCCAAGTTCCGGAAGCGCCTCGGCTCGAACCTCGAGCGCACCGCCATCATGCCCTGCACGGGACGCGCGGTGCTCAAGGTCATCACCAAGGGCTTCGGCGAGGATCATCTCGCGGGGAAGACGGTGCTCGTCATCAACGACAGCCTGCGCATCGGGCGCCCGCTCACGGCCATGGTGGCCAACCTGCGCGGCACGCCCATCCTCTGTCACCACGACTCCAATCCCGAGCACCTGGAAGCCTTCATCCGGCTGGCGGATGTCATCGTCAGCGCCGTGCCCGTGTCGGGCTACCGCGTGCCCGCGGAATGGATCCGCGAGGACGCGCTCTGCATCGACCTCAGCCACGAGGGGAACTTCGACTTCGACGCGCTGCGCACCCGCGGCATCGTCTTTACGGACAACGCGAAGAACAGCGTGGGGCGTGTCACCCGCGCCATGGCGCTGCTGAATCTCACGTACGCCGCCGGCTGGTGATGGCCGGACAACTTGGGCTATCCTGAGGAGGCGCCGTGAGGGACGCCCAGGAGCCGAAGGTTCCCTGAGCCTTTGCGGGTGCTGGAGTCCTCGATGCGTCTGCTGCACATCCTGCCGGTCCTGGTGATGAGTGTCTTTCTGCACGGTGCTGCAGAGCCTGGCCTGGGCGAGCTGCAGTACCGCGCCACCCTCGCCTTCCGTGGACAGGCCCCGGTGAAGACGCGCTTCGTCCTGATCCCCACGCCCGTGGCCGAGACGCAGAACAAGGTGAAGAAACCCCGCATGGGCGGCTGGCGGCTCGAGGCGGTCCAGCGCAAGGAGGACACGTACGCCCAGGCCGCGTTGCTGGCGAGGCTGGAGCGCCTGTTGTACTTCTCGGGACCCGATCCCAGCCTGGTGCGGAAGGCCATCTTCATCCGCTACGAGGACAAGAAGTGCCAGGTATGGCAGGTCGCCGCGCCTGCGGGACTGAATCTATATGCCTATCTGGTTGAAGTGGCGCCAGGGGTATTGGCCCTGTCCTACCTGAGCGGGACGTTCACCTCGGGCGACCTGGCCAGCGTGGAGGTGCAGCTGGAAGGCTTCCGTCTCTCGCCGGCGGCGGCTCCTGCGGAGAACGGCACGATGCTGCTGGGCACGCTCCAGAAGCTGGCCAGGCCCGGTGCGGCGGATGGGGCCAGCTCCGATGTGCTCGTGGAGGCCGTCGAGTAGCGGCTCGAAGTGCTGCCTGCCACATTCGGGCGGCCTGAAGAAAGCCGGTCTTCGTGATCGTATGGCTAAGGTTTATGCTTATTTTTTGGGGGCACCATGGCGTTCAAGGACGAATGCGGCGTATTCGGCATCTGGCCCGCACTGGAAGCTTCGAGGCAGGCCTACCTGGGGCTTTACGCCCTTCAGCACCGGGGGCAGGAAGCGGCCGGGATCTGCACGCGGGATGGCGGCACGCTGCACCTCTTCAAAGGGCAGGGCTACGTGGCGGACGTGTTCGACGAAGCCACCCTGGACAGCCTGCCCGGTGACGCAGCCATCGGCCACACGCGCTACTCCACCACCGGCGGGAACGTGGCTTCGGCCGCCCATCCCTTCCTCGTGAAAGGCCGCTTCGGCCAGCTGGCCCTGTGCCACAACGGGAACCTCACCAATACCGAATCCCTGCGGGACCAGCTCATCCAGGAAGGCCAGGTCTTCAGCAGTCCTTCCGACTCGGAAGTGATCCTCGCCCTCATCAACCGCGCCAAGACCAAGGACCTCACGGAAGCCATCGTGCAGGCCCTCAAGCAGGTGGAAGGTGCCTACTCGCTGCTCATCCTGTCCGAGGACAGGCTCATCGCGGCCCGGGACCCCCACGGCTTCCGGCCCCTGGCCCTCGGCAAGCTGAACGGGACCTTCGTGCTCTCCAGCGAGACCACGGCCTTCGACCTCCTCGGGGCCGAGTACGTGCGCGAAGTGGATCCCGGCGAGCTGCTGGTGCTGGGACCGGAGGGGGCCCACTCGCAGTTTCCCATGGAGCGGCTGCGCGCCAAGCCCTGCGTCTTCGAACACATCTACTTCGCGCGCCCCGATTCGCTGGTCTTCGGCCAGAGCGTGCTCTCCACCCGCCGCGCCATGGGCCGTCTGCTGGCCCGGCGCCACCCCGTGGAGGCCGACTACGTGGTGCCCGTGCCGGACTCCGGTGTGCATGCGGCCCTGGGGTATGCGGAAGCCAGCGGCATCCCCTTCGAGTTCGGCCTCATCCGCAACCACTACGTGGGCCGCACCTTCATCGAGCCCAAGCAGAGCATCCGCTCCTTCGGCGTGAAGGTGAAGCTGAACCCCGCCAAGGAGCTGCTGCGGGGCAAGCGCGTGGTGCTCGTGGACGACAGCCTCGTGCGCGGGACCACGAGCCGCAAGATCGCGCAGATGGTCCGCCAGGCCGGTGCCACGGAGATCCACCTGCGGATCAGCAGTCCACCGACCACGCACTCCTGCTTCTACGGCATCGACACCCCGACACGGGACCAGCTCATCGCCAGCCATCAGTCCGTGGAGGAGATCTGCCGCTTCATCGGCGCGGACAGCCTGGGCTACCTGACCCTGGAGGATCTGCAGGCCTCCATGAAGGACGGCGATGGCCAGGGCTTCTGCTATGCCTGCTTCACCGGGAACTATCCCGTCACCCCCCGTGACGGAAAGACCAGCTGCGGGTAGCCGACCATGGAAGGCCCCACCGGCGAGCTCCAGGAGCGCTTCGAGGACGGGTTGCGGTTCCTGGCGACAGCCCTGGCGCTGCGGGCGGACCGGCGGAGCCTGCCCGCCGCCACCAGCGCCGCCTGCGACGCCGTGCGCTGCTTCCTGAAGATCTTCGAAGCCGCGGCCGAGCGCCGCACGCCCGATCCCCAGGGGGACCTGCCCCGGCTCCGGGACCAGTGCGTGGCTTTGCTGACCCTGGGGCAGAACGCCGACGAGGCCCTGGAGCACGCCCTGGAGGCGGCCCGCCTGGCGCGCGACGAGGCCGCCCGGCTGCTGCCGAGGCTCATGTCGGAACGTCCATGAGGATTGCGATCCTCGGCCCCACCGCTTCCGGCAAGAGCTCCCTGGCGGTGGCGGTGGCAGGGCACCTCGGCGGTACGGTGGTGAACGGCGACCCCTTCCAGGCCATCCAGGGCATCCCCATCGGCACCGGACAGCCCGACGCCCAGGAGCGCCAAGGTGTGCCCCATGTGGGGTACGGCTGCCTTCCCCTGTCCGCTCCCATGAACCCCGCCGATTTCGGCGTCCGGGTGCGGGAGTGGATGCAGGGCCTCGATCCCGTCGTGCTGGTCACCGGTTCCGGCCTCTACCTCCGGGGCATCTGGGAGCAGCTGGACGAGCTGCCGGCCGTCCCCGAGGAGGTGGTCGCCCAGGTGCGGCGGTGGCATGCCGAGGCGGGCGCTCCGGTGCTCCACCGGCGCCTGGCGGAGGTGGACCCGGTCCGGGCTGCGGAGCTGCAC
>CAYZND010000001.1:0-10026 GCA_964479495.1 uncultured Mesoterricola sp. | reverse complement strand
GCCTTGGCCCTGCACCTGGCCACGGGGCGCAGACCCTCCGAGCTGCTCTCGGGCATCCAGCGCGGCGTCCCCGAGGGCTGGAAAGCCCTGCTGGTCTTGCCTTCCCGGGAGAGTCAGCGGGACCGGGTGGAACGGCGCGTCCGTGCCATGGTGACCCAGGGCTGGCCGGAAGAGGTCCAGGACTTGGTCCGGCAGGGGATGGCCGAGGACCTTCGGCGACTCAGACCCCTCGGGTATGCCCACTGGCTGAGCGGAGGCGACTCCCGCGAGATCGAAGCGAGCATCGTCCGGGAGACCCAGGCCTATGCCAAGCGGCAGGGCACCTGGTTCCGCAACCAGCTGCCCGGGATCCCCGCCTGGGATCCGGATGGGGAAACCCTGGAAGCCGCCTATTCGCGGCTCGGAGTCTGACTCAGTTCGTCAGGGTGCCCCCGATGGCAGCCACGGCCATCATGACGACGATGAACAGGAGATACGCGCAGCAGCAGGCAAGCAGAGGCGTGTAGGCGGCGCAGATCCCCCGCCAGGTGTCCGTGCGGTGGATGCGGGCCAGGGCCATGCCCAGCCCCGCCGGGCCCAGCAGGATGGCCACGGAGCCGACGAGGGGGATCCAGCTGACGAGGGTGAAGAACGCGAAGAAGTAGCCGGAGGCCCGCAGGGTCGCGTTCAGGTCCCTGCCTTGCTTGAGGCCGCCCCAGAGCCAGAGGCAGCCGTGGTTGAAGAGTCCGGCAACCACCATGCCCACGAACTGCATGAGGGGGACCAGCAGCAGGAAGAGCAGGGGGATCAGGCCCATGAGCCATAGGGGGGGGGCGCCGCCTCCCTGGGCCGCGTTTCCTTGATCTGCCATCACTCCGATGAAGACCATGAGGGCCACGAAGAGCACCCCGAACAGGTAGCCTGGAATGCCCAGGACCACCATGAAGGACCAGGGGGAGGAGAGCTTCCGGGTGACGGGGATGCGGTCCGCAAGGCCCTTGGGGTCCCGGAAAAGGATGGCGAACATGGCCCAGACCCGGCGCCAGAAACGGGGTTCCGCCTCCAGGTCCTCGAAGGGCACAGGTCTGAGGGCGTCCGGCGACGGCTCGTCCTCGATGGAGGTCAGCTCGGCTTCAGGGGCCCGGTACGGGTTGAACGCTTCGGTGCTCATGCCTCGCCTCGGCCCTTTGCGGCGTCCACCAGCGCATGGATGCGACGCTCCACTTCCTTCATCAAGCTCTCGCGGTCGGAGAACGCTCCAGGATTCACGGGCTCCCCGAACAGGATCGTATAGCGCCCGGGCCTCAGCCGGAGGGAACCGGGAGGCAGGGTCTTGAAGCCGCCCACCGTCGCCAAGGGAACGATGGGCACGCCCGCATCCTGGGCCATGGCGAAGCCGCCCTTCTTGAAGGGGCCGAGCCTTCCGTTCCGGGTCCGGGTTCCTTCCGGGAACATCACGACGGTCTTGCCGCCGCGGATCTGGGCCGCGGCCTCGTGGATGCTGCGGATGGCCCGCTCGCGGTTCCGGCGGTCGATGAACAGGGTGCCGCCCAGCCCGGCGGCCCAGCCCACCAGGGGCACCCACTTGAGCTCCTTCTTGGAGATGTAGACCGCAGGCACCGGAATCGCCGAGATGAGCACCGGCGGGTCCAGGTTGCTCTCGTGGTTGGACATGAAGATCACAGGCTGCTTCTCGTGGCGGATCTCCTCGGGCAGATCCTGCCAGCCCAGCACCTCGAGCTTCACGCCGCCGATCCAGAACAGCTGGCGTGCCCACAGGGGGCCGATCGTGAAGAAGGCCCGCTTGCCTCCCAGGAAGGGAGCCGCCAGAAGGATTCCCAGTGCGTCCAGGATCACGGTGAGGACGCCCCAGGGCACCATCAGCACGCTCCAGACCACCGTCTTGCGAAACCTGTCCACCCGCGCCTCCCAGTTCTAATTGAACCCGAAGGGAGGCTGTTCACCAAGGCTGCAGGGAGCTCTAGTTGGAGGCCGCTTGCACCGTGCGCGGGAAGAGCAGGTGATTTTCCAGGTAGATGTGGATGAAGAGGTCCTCCTCCAGATCCCGGAGGCCCAGGTAGAGCGAGCGCACCACGGGGGCGGCCCCCAGGGGGAGGCTGAAGTTGTGCGTGAGGATGCCGATGTTCTGGAACAGTTCCTCCGCGGCCTCGTGTTCCTTCATCGCCATGCGGTGCAGGTCGTCCAGGGTTGCGAACACGCTGGCTCCCCCGTTCTGCAGGATGGCCGGGAAGATCACCTGGTCTTCCATGTCCAGGTGCTTCGTCAGATCGTCCCGGAGATCCCGGAAGTGACCTTGGATCTGGAGCAGCTCGGGATGCTGCTGCCCATGGTCCGCGGCCGCCGTCTCCATGAGTCCCCCCAGCCGCTCCAGTTCTTGCCGTGTGTAGGCGTGGTGGCGGCTCTGGATATGGCGGACCAAGTCGGATAGCGGCGCTTCGGACCAGTCCTCCAGGGTGGGGGCGGTCCCCTTCCCGGGGGTCATGGCGGCCAAGGTGCGGATGAAGTCCTTGAAGGAGATGCCCGCCTGGTCGCAGGCTTCGGAGAGGGGCATGTGGCCGATGGCGTCGATGTCCACGCCCAGACGGCGGAACAGGCGGCGGGCCTTGGCGAACTGCTGTCCCAGTTCGTGGAGGCGGGTTCCTGGATCCATCTGCATCATTGACCTCCCGGATCGGAGTGCTGCTATGTCCGATGATCCGGAAGCGGGTTTCGCTCCGTGCCTCCGGTCACAACCCGGCTCAGGGAATGGGATCCTCGCCCCCGTGGGTCAGGGGCGAGCAACGGACCAGGCGCCAGGTCGTGAGCAGGCCGCCGCGCAGGGTGCCGTACTTCCGGATGCAGCCCAGGCCGTAGTGGCTGCAGGTGGGCTTGAACTTGCACTGGGTGCCCAGCACGGGGCTCAGGGTCAGCTGGTAGATCCGGATCGCACCCCGGCAGAACCAGGCCGTGGGCTGGAAGCGGACCGGGAGGAAGGCCTCGGCCACGAGGAAGATGCCGGCGGCGAGGAAGGGATGCAGGAGGATCCAGGCCACGGCCCTAGGCTTTCGGTTCATGCTCGGCCTTGAGCTTGCGGGCCTCCTCCAGGAAGGCGGAGACGATGTCCTCCTCCTTCACCTTGCGGATGAGCTCGCCTTTGCGGTAAATGCGGCCCTCCCCTGCGCCTCCCGCCACGCCGAGGTCCGCTTCCCGGGCTTCGCCGGGGCCATTCACCACGCAGCCCATGACCGCGTACGTGATGTGCTCGTGGTTGATCTCCTTGAGGCCCGCCTCGATCTCCATGGCCACCCGCTTGAGGTCGATCTGCATGCGGCCGCAGCTCGGGCAGCTCACCATGTGGAAGCCTCCGGCGCGCAGACCCAGGCCACGGAGGATCTCATGGCCCACGCGGCACTCCTCGGTGCCTTCTCCCGTGAGGGAGACCCGGATCGTGTCGCCGATGCCTTCCGCCAGCAGGATGCCCAGACCCAGGCTGCTGCGGATGGTGGCCCCCCAGGGCGTGCCCGCTTCGGTGATGCCCAGGTGCAGCGGGTAGTCCACCTGTTTCGCCAGGAGTCGGTAGGCCTGCACGGTGCGGATCACGTCGCTGGCCTTCAGGCTGATCTTGGTGTGGTAGAAGCCCTCCTTCTCCAGCAGCTCCAGGTGCCGGAAGGCGCTCTCCACCATGGCTTCGGGCGTGGCGTGGCCGAACTTCTCGAGCAGGTCCTTCTCGAGGCTGCCCCCGTTGACGCCGATGCGGATGGGGATGCCCTTCTCGCCCGCCTTCTCCACCACGGCCTTCACGCGGTCCTGGCCGCCGATGTTGCCGGGATTGATCCGAAGGCAGGCCGCTCCCCCATCGGCGGCCACGAGGGCCAGCCGATAGTCGAAGTGGATGTCCGCCACCACGGGGATGGGACTCCGGGCGCAGATCTCATGGAAGACTTCGCCGGCCTTCGTGGTCGGCACGCTGACACGGACGATCTCGCAGCCCGCCGCGGCGTAGTCGTAGATCTGCTTGACCGTGGCTTCCACATCCCGGGTGTCGGTCTTGGTCATGCTCTGCACCGGGATCGGTGCATTCCCACCCACGGGGACAGTGCCCACCATGATCTGGCGCGAGGTGCGGCGTGGTGCCAACGGTTTGAGAGCGAGTTCGGACATCGGGACCCCTTCCGGCTTTCGATGCCGGCGGGATCCAGTCTACTCCCTGGCGGCCATGTCGCTCGGCGTCAGCTCCACAGGGGCGTCCAGGGGCTGGCTGCTGAGGGCCAGATCCAGGATGCGGCCCTTCGCATAGGGCTTGGTGATGTAGGTGTGCAGCCGCTGGATCTGGGCCAGCACCCGGACCGTGTTCTGCAGGCACTCCCGGAGGGTCAGCAGCTGCTGCGCGTTGGGCGGCTCCGGGGTCTTGATCAGGTGGTCGAGCAGGATCTGAGCGGCCGCCACGGGCTGGGCCAGCTCGTGGGCCGTTCCCCCCGCCACCTCCAGCAGCGCCCGGTGGCGCTCTCCGGCCAGGGCGGCCTCGTCCTGCCGCTTCAGGCGGACCATCATGCGCAGCTTGGCCAGCAGCTCTGGGAAGGCATAGGGCTTGATGAGGTAGTCGATGCCGCCCGCTTCGATCCCCTCGCTGATCCAGTCCTGGCCCACGCGCACGGCGCTCAGGAAGATCAAGGGCGTCCGGTCGTTCAGGGGCAGCTCCCGGATCTGCCGGCACGCTTCGATGCCATCCATGCCCGTGAGGCTCACGTCCATCAGGATGCCTTCGAAGGTCTGCTCCTTGCAGTGTTCGATGGCCTCCTCGGCGCTCTGGGCCAAGGTCAGGACGAAGGGGTGGTGCTTCAGCTCCATGCTGAGCACCTTCAGATTGCCCGGCAGGTCGTCCACCACCAGGATGCGGCCGGGTTTCTCCAGTGTCGGAATATAGGAATCAAGCATGGGACTCTCTCGATAACCACGTTATCGGAGAGTCCCAGGCGAGTCATCAGTTCAGGAGGCTTATCTCACCATGTTCAGGACTTCCTGGAGCAGGGTGTCCGCCGTGGTCACGATGCGGCTGTTGGCCTGATAGCCCCGCTGGGCCACGATGAGCTGCGTGAACTCCGTGGCGGTGTCGACGTTGGAGAGCTCCAGCTGGCCGCCGAGGACCTTGCCGCGCCCGCCCTGATCCGCCGCGCCGATGTTCGGGGCGCCGCTGGCCAGGGTCTGGGACCAGGCGTTGTTGCCCTCCTTCGACAGACCGTTGGTGTTGGGGAAGGTCGCGAGGGAAACCTGGGCCAGCTGCAGGGTCTGGCCGTTGGTGAAGTTGCCCGTGATGATGCCGTTCTGGTCGATGACCAGGCTGCGCACCGTGCCCGCGCCCGCCCCGTTCTGGGTCGTTCCGCTGGTGGCCGAGGGCGAGGCGAAGCCCGTCAGGCTGGCGGTGGTGCCGGTCCAGATGTCCCAGTTGATCGTGGAGTCGGCTGCGCCATTGGCCCAGCCGGTGACGGAGATGGTTCCATCCACCGCCGGGGAGATCAGCACGCCGGCGTTGTCGAAGGCGATGGGCGTCGTCACGGTGGCCGCGGTCGCATCGGTGCTGGCCGTGGCCGTCCACTGGCTGGCCGCGCCAGCCACGGTCGGCGCCACCTTGGTGTAGGTGACCAGCACCGTGTGCGCGGCACCGAGGCTGTCATAGACCTGCACCGGAGTGGAGAAGGTGCTACCGATGGCGGCATTGGCGTTGAGGTTCGTGTTCGTGGCCACGGTGGTCGTGGCGGTGGGGGGGCTGATGGTGCCGGAGTTGATCTGGATGGGCACGATGGTGCCGGTGGTCGTCAGGACGCCGCCCACGGCATTCCAGCCGAGCACCTGGTCCCCGTTGGAATTCACCAAGTAGCCGTAGCGGTCGACGCTGAAGTTGCCCGCGCGGGTATAGAGCTGGCTGCCATCGGAACGCCGCACGATGAACATGCCCTGGCCCGAGACGGCCATGTCGGTGACGTTGCCCGTGGACTGGAAGGAACCCTGGCCAAAGTTCTGGACAATGGCTCCCAGTTGCGTGCCCAGGCCCACCTGCATGGGGTTGCCGTTGCCGGACGTGCCGTTGGAGCCCAGGGAGGCGTTGAAGAGGTCCTGGAAGGCCGAGCTGGAGCCCTTGAACCCGACGGTGTTCAGGTTCGAGAGGTTGTTGCCGATGACGCCCAGCATGCCGCTGTTCGCCGAGAGGCCCGACAGGCTTGCGTAGAAGGAGGAATAGAGGCCCATGGCTGTCTCCTGGAATTACGATTTGATCTCGTTGACCTTGTCGAGGGTGAAACTCTGCCCACCGACCATCAACACAACCGCGCCGTTGGCAAAGGCAACGGAATCGACTATCGCGTAGGAGGACGTGGTGGCTTTGATATCCTTTCCGTCGGCATCCTTGGCTGTCACTTCCACGGTGTAGGTGCCGTCCGCGAGGGCATTGCCCTGAGCATCTATGCCGTTCCAATTGAAGAGGTGGGTTCCTGAGCTTTGGGCTCCCTGGTCCAGCGTGGCCACCAGCTTGCCAGAGGCATCCTTGATGTAGAGGGTCACACTGGCGGCCTGGGCTTCAAGGTCTACGCCTACGGTCGCTGCGCCGGATTTCAGATTGAAGCTCGGCTGGGTCACGCGGACCTGCTTGCCCACGAGGCTGGCCGCCTGGGCCTGGAAGAGGCCCTGGTTCTGGAGCTGGATCCCCTTGAGGAGGGTGTTGGAGTTCTGCATCTGCTCCAGCTGGGAGTACGAGGTCATCTGCTGGACCATCTGGTTGGGATCCTGGGCCGAGGTGGGGTCCTGGTTCTTCAGCTGAGCCACCAGCAGCATCAGGAAGGCGTTCTTGTCCAGCTCCTGGCTGGGCGTCTTGGTGGTGCCCGTGGGGGTGGAGGACGTGTTGTTCACAAGACCGGTTTCCATATGCACTCCAGGTGCTTCATCCATTCAGGGAACGTGCCATCAGGCGTAGACCTCGACCCGGTATGGATCGGCTGGGTCCATCCTCAGTTCGGTGGGCATTTCCTGCTTGATTTCCAGGTGGGGCAGGGACTTCGGCATGGACCCCACCTGCTCCTGGAACGCGGTCTGGGCACCGTTGCCCCGCGCTCCGGAGTGCAGGTCGAAGCTGCTGAGGATCAGCCCCTGCTCCTTGAGGGAGGTCTCGAGGAAAGCCTTGTGGTCCTGGAGGACGGCCATGCTGGAGCTTTCCGAGGCCCACAACCGCGCATGGACCTCCTGGCCATCCACCTTCAGCTGGATCACGACGCGGCCCAGGGATTCCGGGTGCAGTTGCAGTTCCGCCCCCTGGGTCTTGTTGTTCAGGATCCAGCGGATGCTGCCCTCCACTTGCGCGGCCACGGGGTTGGG
Organism: uncultured Mesoterricola sp.; assembly: GCA_964479495.1. Lineage (GTDB taxonomy): Bacteria > Acidobacteriota > Holophagae > Holophagales > Holophagaceae > UBA1801. The sequence goes on along the minus strand of CAYZND010000001.1, from coordinate 2,685 downwards.
CCTGGCAGGAAGGGCGGCTTCCGCCCGCGTAGCGGTTGGGGCGGCCCGTGCCAGACCCGGGAGCGCCATGCCGGACGCCTCCGGCGTTCCCGCCTTCGGAGTCAAGGCTTGGGGAGCCGGGGCCTCTGCGAGGTCCAGCTTGAAGGTCGCCGGGTGATTCAGGCCTTGGGACGGGGCTTTTACAAGTGTTTCCGCAGGGATGGGATCGGCTCCCTCCGCGCCCTTGGACGTCCCTTCGTCCTGGGGTTCGCCCGTCAAGGTCTGGGTCGGGGCCGTCACCGGTCCGGTGTGAACCTTGGAGGCTGCCTCCGGGGTCAGCTTGGGGGTCTGGATCTCAACCTTGGGCAGGTGGAGCAGCTCCCTGAGCGCGGACTGGGGACGGGTCTCGACAGCTGTGTCTGAAGTCTCCACCGTCGCTTGAAGCTCTTTGGGAAGGACGGGAAGCGGCTTGGTCTCGGGCTTGTCCGGAGACTGGGGAGCCGCTGGCGCGGCTTGGACCACGGAGGCTTCGCTGGGAACCTGGGTCGCCTGGGGAGCGGCCACCATGGCCACGTCCCCCGCAGGCAGGCCTGCTGTGGCCTGGGCCGCCGGGGCCACCAGGGGCAGAGGGACTTCCGATCCAGGCGCCAGGCCCTTCACCTGGGCCTCTGGCGTCTTCTGGGCCGCCGTCTGGGCGGGCGCGGGTGTCTCGACCGGCGTTTCCGCTTCTGCAGGTGGCGCGGCCGAGGGCTTTTCGGCAACTTTCGCCTCCTCCGCCTTGTCCGGAGCCTTCTGGACCTCCATAGGTTCCTGGGGTCGCTGGGGCTCCCTGGGGTCGACGCGCTCGAGGGCGCGCGCCTCCGCCGGCGCTTCCCGGACCTTGACCTCCGTGGAGGAAGGCCTGGTCGAGGGGGCGTTGGCCTGGGCCATCATGCCCGCAAAGACCGCCAGGGCGGGGTCGGAGCCATTGTCCGTCCCGCTCCGGATCTTCGCCGGCGCTGCGTTTGATTCCAGCTGCACTGCTTGAAGCATGCTGACCTCCCGGGTCAGCGGTCTCTCGCAGGGCGCGTGCCGGGTTCGCCGGGCTATTTTCGCCTAGGTCGCCGGCACCGGTGCCTTCGTCAGGGCCACCTTCTCGGACAGCTTGCCGGCCAGCTCGGCTCCGCCCTTTTCGAGGCTGGCGAGCTGGTCCAGGAGCTTGCCGGCCTTCTTGGCCTGCATGGAGGCCAGGAGGCTCACGGCCACGTCCTCGTTGCGGCCGGCCAGCTCCCTAAGAGCCTTGGCGGCCTGGACGGGGTCCATGGCCTCGTAGGTCCGGATGATCTGTGGATCGATGGTGGGGCGGGAGCGCTCGGCGGCGAGCTTGGCCAGCGCTTCCTGGAGGGCCTTCTCCCGGGCCTCCAGGTCCATCCGGTCCTTGTCCAGAGCGCCCTGGAGGGTCGCCAGGCGCTGCTCCATCTGCAGGAGGTCGCGTTCCTTCTGGGCCAGGGCCTTTTCCCGAACCTGGAGCTTCTCGGCGAGTTCGGTGACTTTAATGCCCTCGGCAGGGGCCTTGGGTTCCTGGGCGGAGAGCCAGATGACTCCGGCGGACAGGGCCAGGGGGGCGAGGATCCAGAGCCAGGTACGGGGATTCATGGGGACACCTCCTGGGCCATCACGGCCGGGGGTCGGGTGGTGTTGAAGCGGTAGCGGAGGACGGCGAGCTCGTCCACGATGCGGAACTCCTCGAGCAGGGCTTCGTGGGCGTGCTGCTCCTGGCGGCGTTCCTTCAGGCGGAGCAGCATCAGATGGGCTTGGTGGGCCTTGGTCAGCAGTTTCCTCGCCTCGGCCACGTGCTGCTCGGCCTCGACCAGGTCTTGGACGGCCTGCTGGATGCGGTGCTCGAGCACCACCAGGTAGCGCTCGATGGCGCGCCACCGATCCAGGTCCACCACCTCCCCCCGCTCGATCCGGCGGGCATCGACGGTGTCGTGGAGCTCCTGCTGGAGTCCGCGTAGCCTGGCCTCGACGGCATCCCGGGCCTGGACGGTCCTGGCCAGGAAGCGCCTGGCATCCTCCTCCAGGGCCCTCCTCAGCTTGAGGAGTCCCTCCAGGCGGAAGCGGAAGCGGGTGGCCATGCTACACCGCCGACTTCAGGAAGGGGGACAGGTCCACGCCGAAGACCTGACCCATGGCGAGGAGGGTCTGCTGGTAGGTGGAGCCTTCGGCCACGGCCTGCCGGAGGAAAGCCTGGATGGCGGGCTGGAACTGGATGGCCTGATCGATGGAGGCGCTGGACCCCTTGGTGTAGGCCCCGATCTGGATGAGGTCCTCCGCATCGTTGTAGGTGGCCATGAGGTCGCGGATCTTGGAGACCAGCTGCTTCTGCTCGGGGATGGCGAGGGTGGAGAAGAGACGGGAGATGCTGGCCAGTACGTCCACGGCGGGGAAGTGGTTCTTGGTGGCCAGCTTCCGGGCCAGCACCACGTGGCCATCCAAGATGCCGCGCACGGCGTCGGAGATGGGCTCGTTCATGTCGTCGCCCTCCACCAGCACGGTATAGATGCCGGTGATGGAGCCCAGCCCCTCGAAGGTGCCGGCCCGCTCCATGAGGCGGGGCAGCAGCGTGAACACCGAAGGTGTGTAGCCCCGGGAGGAGGGCGGCTCCCCGGCGGAGAGGCCCACCTCGCGCTGGGCCATGGCGAAGCGGGTGACGCTGTCCATCAT